>JADGHA010000593.1 GCA_019689695.1 Micromonosporaceae bacterium
CCGCAGTACCTCGGCCAGGTCGTCGCCGAGCTGGGCAAGGGTCGCGGTGCCGCGGCGGGCCGGGTCGGAGCGGCCGTGGCCGCGGGCGTCGTAGGCGACGACCCGAAGGCGGGTGGGCGGCGGAGCCGGGTGGGCCGGCGGCCGCCCGCCGGCGCCGGCCAGCGCGGTGATCTGCCCGTTGGCGCCGGCCAGCGCGGTGATCTGCCCGTTGGCGCCGGCCAGCGCGGTGATCTGGCGGTGCCAGGCGTGCCGGTGCAGCGTCCAGCCGTGCAGCAGCACCAGGGTGACCGGCGCGCGGGGGTCGCCGTACGCCTCGGCGTACAGCCGTGTGCCGTCCGGCAGGGCGACGGAGATCTCCTCGGGCATCGTCTCCCCCGGTTACCCCGGATGCCTGCGTCGTACCAGCCTACCTACCGCTAGGTAACAATTGCGCAGCGTAATCAGGCCCGTATCGCCATCGGAGGCGTTCCGCGTCAGCCGTGATTGCGGCCGCTGCCGCGGCCTTCGGGAAACCAGCAGCCTGTGGTGCTCGGCTGCATTGAATTCCCGCGTCCCGCTGGCGGCGGTTCTTCGACCCACGGTTCGATCTGCGTGGCCTGTTCGGGGGATCGCGCCCGCGGCTCGGTCGATGTCGCGGGACGGCAGATGACCGTCCGGATGGGGCACGGGCGGTATGGGGTAGTGCCACCACAGTGGAGTCGCCCGGCCCGGGCGGCACCCGGACGGGGAGCGGGCCTGCCAGGTTGGCGAGGGCGCTGCGGCGCTGGCCGACGCCCGGCCCACGTGCTGGTGCTCATCCGGGTGCCCTGGTCCGGCTGCGCGAGCTGGACTCCAGGGTGGGGTGGGTACGACTTGGACAGCGGCCGGGGCCCAGGTCACCTGATGGGCGGATCCGCCCGGTTGATCATGAGGTAGGTAGCGACGTCCCTGACGGTGGCACCCCAACCTCATGATCAACCGCGAGGCGGCGGATCGCCGAGGCGATGGGTGGTCGAGGCGGCGAGTTGCCGCGGTGGCGAGTTGGCTCAGGCGGCGTCGAAGACGCCGGCCTCGACCAGGCGCTTCTCGGTGGCGTCCCAGGCGTCGCCCGGGTGCGCGGCGGCGAGTGCGGCGAGTTCCGCGCGGATCTTCGCGCCGTGGCCGGCGGCCGCGAGCGTCCGGATCTCCTCCACGAACGCCTCGGAGTCGGTGCGCAGGTGCACGGTCCGGCCGTTGGTGAGGTTGCGGACGTACGCGTTCTTGCCCCGGTTGAGCGGGATCAGGTACTTGAACTCGCCGAGCACGCTCAGGGCGCCACCGGCAGGTGTCTGCCCGGCGCGGACTGAGGCGCGCGCGGTCTTGGAGGTCTTGCTCGCCACGCGTTCGACTCCTTGGTGAGCGCTGACATTGGGGCCCGACAAGCGTACCTGGTCGCCGCGGAGGACGTCCGGCCGCCGCCGCATCCTCCGGTCGGCCGAAATGGGTGGGGTCAATCTCAGCGTTCTCTGGCGAAACAGCGGTCGCAGGCGTCATCATGAGTGCAGCCAGCGCGGGACGCGGTGATTCCGCGGACGACGAGGTTCGTAGGGGAAGACGCACCTCGTCCCCGGGAGGTCAACGTGCCTACGCGTGGCGTCGTATACGTCCACTCGACCCCGCTCGCGGTGTGCCCGCACGTCGAGTGGGCGATCGCGCGTGTCCTCACCGTGCCGGTGAGCTTGCAGTGGACACCGCAGCCGCTGGAGCCGGGCGCCCGGCGGGCCGAGTGCAGCTGGACCGGCCGCCCGGGCACCGCCGCGGAGATCGCCAGTGAGCTGCGGCAGTGGCCCATGCTGCGCTTCGAGGTGACCGAGGAGCCGAGTCCCGGCGTGGACGGCGAGCGTTTCATGCACGTGCCGGGGCGCGGGCTGTTCCGCGCCACCGCCGGCGCGGCCGGGGACGTGCAGCTCGGCGAAGACCGGATCCGGACGCTGATGGCGGCCGCCCGCGGGCCGGAGGCGCTGTCCCACTTGCTGGACAAGGCGCTCGGCACCGCCTGGGACGCCGAGCTGGAGCCGTACCGGCACGCCGGCGACGGCGCGCCGGTGACGCTGCTGACACGCGTCGGCTGACGTGCCCGGATCCGCGGGCGGGGTGCGGGGCTGGTCGCCGGCCCGGTTCGTGCCCAGCTCGGCGGGCCGGTCACGAACCGCGCCCAGCTTGCCGAGCCGGGCCGCCTCTGATGGGATACGCCAGATGCCCGCGTTGTCGAGGTTCGCCGCGCTCGTCCTGCTGGCGGCGTCCGCCGTGTCCGCCGGGTGTGGCCACGCCGCCCCCAGGTCCACCGCGTCGACCCCCGCCGGC
>JADGHA010000594.1 GCA_019689695.1 Micromonosporaceae bacterium
GCCTGGCCCGGGTGGGGCCGCCTGACCCGTGTCGGGGCTGGGTAACCAGTGCCGGCTGTGCCGCGAGCCTGACAACGGTACGCCCGGCGAGGTCACACCGCCACTGGGTTTGCTGCGGGGGCCGCGCGGGCGTGGGCTACCGTCGCTAGTCGTGGGTACCGACGAGACCTGGCGCCGGCCGCGGGTCGGCCACATCCAGTTTCTGAACTGTCTGCCGCTGTACTGGGGACTGATGCGATCCGGGGCTCTGCTCGGCGTGGAGCTGCACAAGGACACCCCGGACCGCCTGGGTGAGGCCCTCGTCGCCGGCGACCTCGACATCGGCCCGATATCGCTCGTCGAGTACCTGCGCCATGCCGACGACCTGCTGCTGCTCCCCGACCTGGCGGTGGGCAGCGACGGCCCGGTGCTGTCGGTCAACCTCGTCGCCACGCGTCCGCTGGACCAGCTCGACGGCCGGCCGGTCGCGCTCGGCTCGACGTCGCGAACCGGCGTGCTGCTGGCCCAGATGCTGCTCGAGGAACGGGAAGGTGTACGGCCGCAGTACTTCCGCTGCCCGCCCGACCTCACCGAGATGCTGCTCGAGGCCGACGCCGCCGTGCTGATCGGCGACGCCGCGTTGCGCGCCCGTACGGACGCGGTCGCCCGGGGTCTGACCGTCACCGACCTCGGCTCGGCCTGGCGGGAGTGGACCGGGCTGCCGATGGTCTTCGCGGTGTGGGCGGTGCGGCGGGACTTCGCCGCAGCGCACCCGGGCCTGGTCAAGGAGGTGCACCAGGCCTTCCTCACCTCGCGCGAGCTGTGCCTCGCGGAGCTGGACACGGTGGCGACGGCCGCCGCGCGGTGGGAGCCGTTCTCCGCCGAGGTGCTCGCCGACTACTTCCGGGTGCTGGACTTCTCCCTGGGTGAGCGGCAGATCGCGGGCCTGCGCGAGTTCGCCGCCCGGGCGGCCGCCAAGGGCGCCGTGCCGGCGTTGCCGCCCGACGCCCCCCGGTTCATCCCGGACGGACGCTAGCCGGCGCGGGTCAGCTCCTGGGCCACCCGCTGGCAGGTCACCTCGATGTTGGCGATGTCCGCGTTGGGATCGCCGCTGGCCGGGAAACGGCGCAGGATCGCCAGCGCCCAGGTCTCATGCACGGCCAGGCAGTTCGCCCGCCACTGACCGTCGGCCTGGTCGAGCATCACACCGTTGGTGACCGCGATCATCGACCGCGTGCCGGGCGGGAACGCCTCCCGGATTCCGCCGCCGTCGACCTGACGCATCACGGTCAGCAGCCAGGGTGTCCACTCCGCCCCGGCGGCCCGCCCGTCGGCCAGGCATCCGCCCAGCCGGGCGGCGTCCTGAGCGGAGAAGGTCGTGTCCGGCCACGAGTCGGCGGCCGGGGTCAGGCCGCTGAGATGGCACATCGTGCGGAGCCGGTCGAGCGAGCTGCCGACATCGTCGAGCCCCGCCACCACCCGGTCGGCCGCCGCGAGGTCCTCGTCGCGGATCATCGCCTCGATGTCGGCGAGCGCGGTCTCGGTCGGTTTCTGTCCGCTCTCGGCCGCCCGCCGCAGCAGGTCGGCGCCGAACCACGCGGTCAGCAGCGGGCCGGCCTCGGTCGGCTCGGCCAGGTTCGCCGACCCGACCACCGTGCCGTCACGGACGTCTTCGTACGCCCAGCTCAGGAAGCCCTCGAGTCCGAGGCCGGCCGCGGTGACATCGGCGCTGTGCAGGGGCATGGGGGCGGCCTCGGGCGCCGACCCCTCCGAGCCGCCGTAGTACCACGGTGAGCCCGGCCAGAATCGCAACCCCGCCACCGTGCCGACCAGCACGATCACCAGGACGACGCTGACCCACCGCCGGGATGGGCGTTGCATGGCATGGCTGCGGATGCGGCGCAGCCGCGTGAACAGCGGGGTCTCCTCGTCGTCGTCCGAGGGCTCCCACCCGCCCGGGTCCAGCCGTGGGGCCGGGGGCCCGGGGTCGACGGTGGCCGGCGGACCGAATCCGCCCGCCGGCGTCCCGAACCCGCCCGTCGGTGAGCCGGGCATGCCCGGCGGTGGCCCGAACGCCCCGGGTGGCGGCACGAACCCGCCGGTCGGCGGGCCGGAGTCACGGGGGCCGGCCTCGCCCGGCGCCGGCATCGGGATCACCCCGGTCTGCGCGTCGGCGTAGGGATCGCCGGTGAGCAGCCCACGGTCGAACACCTCGGTCGCGGCGTCGTACGGCGCCGGATCAAATCCCGGCCCGCGGTACGTCGGTGGTGGGTAGGCCCGGTCGTACGCCGGCTCGGCGGGCGGGTAGCCCGGCGCTGCGTGGGCCGGTGCCGGAT
>JADGHA010000595.1 GCA_019689695.1 Micromonosporaceae bacterium
GATGGATCGGCCGTGGCGGCGGAACGCCGCCGGAGGCCCGAGCGGGGTGGGCGTCGGGCCCCGGGGGATCAGCGCGCCGCGGGGGAGGCGCTCACGCGGTCCCGGCCTGCACCGCGGGCGCCGGGCCGATCACGGCGGCGAGCTTGGCCAGCACCTCGGGGTTGGCCCGGTAATACACCCAGGTGCCCCGGCGATCGCCCTCGATGAGCCCGGCCTGCCGGAGCACCTTCAGGTGGTGGCTGATCGTCGGCGGGGTGACGTCGAAGGCGACGGTCAGGTCGCACACGCACACCTCCCCGCCCTCGTGGCTGGCGATCAGCGACAGCAGGCGGAGCCGTACCGGGTCCGCGAGCGCCTTGAAGAGCGGCGCGATCTCGGCCGCCTCGTCCTCCGAGAGCGGCTTGCAGGTCAGCGGTGCGCACCAGGTCGCCGCGCCCGCCGCTAACCGGTCCTGTATCGACATATCGCTGACTCGTCTCCCATCTCTGTCATGCTCTGCGTCGTCGTTCGACGCTCGTGTGATCGGTCGCCCGGGTGCCCCCGCCCCGGGCATGAGAGGTCCATCTCCGCGCTCCGTCCACCCGGCGCCCCGCCTGAAGGGCGGTGGAGTCCCGGTCCACGCCGCCCGCGCCACGCCGTACGGCCGCCTGGCCCGCCGAGCCGTGCCAGGCCGCTCCGGGCTCCGCTGGAGACCGCCCGCCCTCGCCGCCCGGGGAACCTGATAGGCCTCGCCTGCGATCACGCAGGGCGATCCGCCGATCACCGAACAAGATCGTGACCAGCGGGCCGGGCACCGGCATGATGCGGGCATGAGAGATCCGTGGACCCCCATGAGAAAGGGACCGGAGGTGCGGCGGTGAGCGCCTTCGTCCTCGAGAACGCCAACCTCCTCGACCTGGAGAGCGGCGAGTTCCGGCCCGCCACCAGCGTGCGCGTGGAGGGCGACCGCATCGTCGAGGTCTCCGAGCCCGGCGCCACCCTCACCGCGCCGGACGACGTGCCCCGCCTGGCCGCCGGTGGCCGCACGCTCCTGCCCGGGCTCATCGACGCCCACGTCCACGCCGCCATCACCACGATGGACTTCGCGGCCTTGGGCCGCCGGGCGTACACCCGCATCGGCATCGAGGCCAAGGCGATCCTCGAGCGCATGCTGCGGCGGGGCTTCACCACCGTGCGCGACGCGGGCGGCCTCGACGCCGGGCTCAAGGAGGCGCTCCAGCTCGGCCTCATCAGCGGCCCCCGGGTGTTCCGCTCGGGCCGGGTGCTCTCCCAGACCGGCGGGCATGGCGACACCATCCCCCCGAACCCGGCGGCCGAGCCGCACCTGTGCGCCTGCTCGATCCACTCCACCGGCTTCGCCCACATCGCCGACGGGCCCGACGCCGTACGGCGGGCCGTCCGGGAGGAGCTGAAGGGCGGCGCCGACCAGATCAAGGTGATGGCCGGCGGCGGGGTGGCCAGCCCCAGCGACCCGATCGACATGGTGCAGTACAGCGAGGAGGAGATCCGGGTCGCGGTGGAGGAGGCCGCCCGCCGGCGCACCTACGCCTTCGCCCACGCCTACGTCCCCGACGCCATCGTCCAGGCGGTGCGGGCCGGTGTCCGCTCGATCGAGCACGGCAACCTCATCGACGCCGAGGCCGCCCGGGTCATGGCCGAGCACGGCTGCTACCTCGTCCCCACCCTCGTCACGTACGACCAGCTCGTCGAGCTCGGGCGGCAGCTCAGCCTGCCGCCCGAGAGCATGGCCAAGCTCGACGCGGTGGTGAACGCCGGCAAGAGCGCCATCGAGACCGCGCTCGCCGCCGGGGTGCGGATCGGGTTCGGCACCGACCTGCTCGGCGAGACCCACGACGCCCAGTCGAAGGAGTTCCTGCTGCGCGCGGAGGTGCAACCGCCGCTCGACGTGCTCCGCTCCGCCACCCTCGTCAACGCCGAGCTCCTCGGCAAGACCGGCGAGCTCGGGGTGATCGCGCCCGGCGCCTACGCCGACCTGCTCCTGGTGGACGGCGATCCCCTCGCCGACATCTCCGTCCTCACCGGCCAGGGCGAGCGCCTCGACCTCATCGTCCGGGGCGGCGAGATCGTGGTGAACCGGCTGCCGGGGTGAGCGGGCAGCTCCGCGGAGCCGGATCCCCAGCGCGTGGCACGCCTCGGGCGGTCGTCCTCGCGCCGCTCGCGCTTCGCACCTCCTTCCGCATGTCACTCGGGCCGGCACCTCGTCGAGGCGATCACCGCCGGCGGGGAGAGGTCACCGCGGCCGCGGGCAGATGGGGCGCCGCGGTGGCCGGGGGCTCGCCGGGCGGCCGC
>JADGHA010000049.1 GCA_019689695.1 Micromonosporaceae bacterium
GTGCTGGCCCGCCCGCCCCGCACCCGCAAGCGCGACATGCTGCGGCACCTGCCGCGGGTGCTGGCCACCGGGGGTGGGCGATGACCACGACCCAGGACGCCTACCGGGAGTGCGAGGCCATCACCAAGGCGCAGGCCCGCAACTTCTACTACGGCATCCGGCTGCTGCCCGCGGCCAAGCGGTCGGTGCTCTGCGCGGTGTACGCGCTGGCCCGGCGCATCGACGACATCGGCGACGGCGACCTGCCCACCGGGCAGAAGGTGACCGCGCTCGCGCAGCTACGCCAGGCGTTGGGCGACATGGCGCGCAGCGACGACCCGGTGCTGCTCGCGGTGGCGGACGCCGCGCGCCGCTTTCCCATCCCGCTGGGGGCGTTCGCCGAGATCGTCGACGGCGTGGAGATGGACGTGACCGGCCGCACCTACGCCACCTTCGATGAGCTCGTGGTGTACTGCCGGTGCGTGGCCGGTTCGGTCGGACGGCTCTGCCTGGGGGTCTTCGGCAGCAAGCCGGACCCGCAGGCGTCGGCGTACGCGGACGCGCTCGGCATCGCCCTGCAGCAGACCAACATCCTGCGCGACATCCGGGAGGACCTCGGCAACGGCCGGGTCTACCTGCCGCAGTCCGATCTGGACTCCTTCGGGGTGGAGCTGAAGCTGGACGAGCGCGGCGCCCTGGTGGACAAGGACGGCGAGCTGGCCGCGTTGATTTCCTTCAGCGCCGAACGGGCCCGCCGGTGGTACGCCGACGGGCTGCGCCTGATGCCGTTGCTGGACCGGCGCAGCGCCGCCTGCTGCGGCGCGATGGCCGGGATCTACTCGCGGCTGCTGGCCCGGATCGCGGCCGACCCGACCACGGTGTACGACAAGCGGATGTCACTGTCCGGCCGGGAGAAGGCCTCGGTGGCGCTCCGCGCGCTGATGGGACTGCACGGATGAGCCCGCGGGTGGCCGTCGTCGGGGGCGGGCTGGCCGGGATAGCGGCGGCGCTGCGGTGCGCGGACGCCGGCTGCGAGGTCACCCTGTTCGAGGCGCGCCCGAAGCTGGGTGGGCTGACCCACTCGTTCCAGCGTGGCGAGTTGTCCGTGGACAACGGGCAGCACGTCTTCCTGCGCTGCTGCACGGCGTACCTGGCCCTGCTCGACCGCCTCGGGGTGGCCGACCAGGTGACGATGCAGCCGCGACTGGACATCCCGGTCCGCTCCGCGGTCCAGGGCCGCACGGCGCGGCTGCGCCGCAACCGGCTGCCGGCTCCGCTGCACCTGGCCGACTCGATCCTGCGCTACTCGCCGCTCAGCGTCGCCGAGCGGCTGCGCTTCGGTCGCGCCGCCCTGGCGCTGCGCCGGCTGGACCGCACCGACCCGGCCGCCGACCGGCAGACCTTCGGCGCCTGGCTGGCCGCGCACGGCCAGAGCCAGCGGGCCGTGGACAACTTGTGGGACCTGGTCGGCATCGCCACCCTCAACGCGCCGGCCCACCAGGCCTCGCTCGCACTGGCCGCGATGGTCTTCCAGGTGGGCATGCTCACCGACTGCACCGCGGCCGACATCGGCTGGTCGCTGGTGCCGCTGCAGCAGCTGCACGGCGACGCGGCGATGGAGTGCCTGGCCAAGGCGGGCGCTCAGGTGCTGACCGGCACGAAGATCCGCGCGTTGAGCAGGGTCGGCGATGGCTGGCGGGTGGCCGCCGACGACGGGGGGCTGGCCCGAAGGACCGGAGGGCGGTCGGCGCAGACGGCGGTGGAGGTCGACCAGGTCGTGCTGGCCGTGCCACCGGCCGCCGCGCAGCGGCTGCTGCCGCCCGGCGCGGTCGACCTGCCGGAGGGCTGGGCGGCGCGGCTGGGCACCGCG
Source organism: Micromonosporaceae bacterium (assembly GCA_019689695.1). Lineage (GTDB taxonomy): Bacteria > Actinomycetota > Actinomycetes > Mycobacteriales > Micromonosporaceae > JADGHA01. The sequence continues at coordinate 1,850 of JADGHA010000049.1, forward strand.
CCGATCGTCAACGCGCACGTGGTCTACGACCGGCGGGTGCTCGACGAGCCCTTCCTCGCCGGCGTGGACACGCCCGCCCAGTGGGTCTTCGACCGCACCGTCCAGTCCGGACTCACCGAGGGGCAGTACGTCGCGGTGTCACTCTCCGCGGCGGACGCCATTGTGGACACGCCGGCCGCGCAGATCAGGGATTTGATCGTGCCGGCGCTGGCCCGGCTGCTGCCGGAGGCCGGGCGGGCACGGATCCGCGACTTCTTCGTCACCCGCGAGCGGCACGCCACCTTCCGTCCGACGCCGGGCACGGCGAGCCTGCGGCCGCCGACGCGCACCGCACTGCCCGGGCTGTTCCTGGCCGGAGCGTGGACCGCGACCGGCTGGCCGGCCACCATGGAGGGTGCCGTGCGCAGCGGCGAGGCCGCCGCAGCGGCTGTGCTGGACACCACGGCAAGTCTGGAAAGGGCTTCCACATGACTACGATGCTCACCTCGCTGCACCGCAGCCGCGACGCGGTGGAGCCCGCGCTGCGCAAGGCGGTGGCGCGGCTCGACCCCACCACCCGCGCGCACGCCTCCTACCACTTCGGGTGGACCGACGCCGACGGCCGGGCCACCTCGGGCAACAGCGGCAAGGCGGTGCGCCCGGCGCTGGCGCTGCTGTCCGCCGAGGCCGCCGGCGACCCCGAGGCAGGTATTCCCGGGGCGGTGGCCGTGGAGCTGGTGCACAACTTCTCGCTGCTGCACGACGACCTGATGGATGGCGACGTGGAGCGCCGTCACCGGCGTACCGTCTGGACGGTCTGGGGCGCCTCGGCGGCGATCCTGGCCGGCGACGCGCTGCTCGCGCTGGCCCAGGAGGTGTTGCTGGACTGCCCGTCGCCGCACGCGCCCGCCGCCGGCCGGCTGCTCGCCGGCGCCACCCGGGAGCTGATCCGCGGGCAGGTCGAGGACCTGGCGTTCGAGAAGCGCAACGACGTGACCGTCGAGCAGTGCCTGAACATGGCGGCCGCCAAGACCGGCTCGCTGCTGTCGGCGAGTGCCGCGATCGGCGCGGTGCTGGCCGGCGCGGAGGCCGACGTGGTGGACGCGCTCACCATGTACGGCGCGCACATCGGGCTCGCTTTCCAGCTGGTGGACGACCTGCTCGGGATCTGGGGCGACCCGGAGGTGACCGGCAAGCCGGTCTTCTCCGACCTGCGGTCCCGCAAGAAGTCCCTGCCGGTGACCTACGCGCTGTCCCAGGGTGGCCCGGCCGCCCGGGAGCTGGCGGCTTGGCTGTCCAACCCGGACGCGGTGAGCGAGGAGGACCTGCGGCGGGCGGCCCAGCTGGTGGAAGACGCGGGCGGCCGGCAGTGGGCGGCGACCGAGGCCGAGCGCCGGATGCGGCTCGGCGAGTGCGCCTTGACCGCCGTCTCGCTGCCGGAGGGGCCGCGCGCCGAACTGATCGCGTTGGGCCGGTTCATCGTCAACCGGGAGTTGTAGCCGATGACCGTTGACGAGGCGCTCCGCAAGGCCGTCGACCACCTCCGCTCACTTCAGGACGAGCGTGGCTGGTGGAAAGGCGAGCTGGAGACGAACATCACCATGGACGCCGAGGACCTGCTGTTGCGGGAGTTCCTCGGCATCCGCCGGGCGGACGAGACCGAGGAGGCGGCCCGCTGGATCCGCTCGCAGCAGCGGGCGGACGGCACCTGGGCCACCTTCTACGGTGGGCCACCGGAGCTGTCCACCACTGTGGAGGGCTGGGTCGCGCTCCGGCTGGCCGGTGACCCCGCCGACGCCCCGCACATGGCCAAGGCCGCACGGTACATCCTGGACAACGGCGGGGTGGAGAACACCCGGGTGTTCACCCGCATCTGGCTCGCCCTGTTCGGCCTGTGGTCCTGGGACGACCTGCCGAACATGCCGCCCGAGCTGATCTACCTCCCGTCCTGGTTCCCGCTGAACGTCTACAACTGGGCCTGCTGGGCGCGGCAGACCGTGGTCCCGCTGACCATCGTGGCCACGCTCAAGCCGGTCCGCCCGCTGCCGATCGGCATCGACGAGATCCGCACCGACAGGCGGCCCAAGCGCAAGCGCAACTTCTTCGACTACACCGACAAGGTTCTGCACCTGTATGCCCGCCGGCCGCTGAAGAGGCTGCGCCGGCGTGCGATGCGGCTGGCGGCCGAGTGGATCCTCGCCCGGCAGGAGGCCGACGGCTGCTGGGGCGGCATCCAGCCGCCGTGGGTCTACTCCCTGATCGCCCTGCACCTGCTCGGCTACTCCCTCCAGCACCCGGCGGTACGGGCCGGGCTGGAAGGGCTGGACGGCTTCATCATCCGGGAGAAGACCGAGGACGGCTGGGTGCGCCGGCTGGAGGCGTGCCAGTCGCCGGTGTGGGACACCGGCCTGGCGCTCACCGCGCTGCTGGACGCCGGCACGCCCGCCGACGACGAGGCGGTGCTGCGCGCCGCCGAATGGCTGCTCGGCGAGGAGATCCGGGTGAAGGGCGACTGGGCGGTACGCCGGCCGCAGCTGCCGCCGGGCGGCTGGGCGTTCGAGTTCGCCAACGACATCTACCCGGATACCGACGACTCGGCCGAGGTCATCATGGCCCTGCGGCGCACCGCGTACCCGGACCGGGAACGGCTGCGCGCCACGCTGGACCGGGCGATCACCTGGACCACCGGCATGCAGTCGCGCGACGGTGGCTGGGGCGCGTTCGACGCGGACAACACCCACACCCTCGCCACCAAGCTGCCGTTCTGTGACTTCGGCGAGGTGATCGACCCACCGTCGGCGGACGTCACCGCGCACGTGGTGGAGATGCTGGCGCACGAGGGCCGGGCCGGCGAGGAACCCGCCCGGCGCGGCGTGGCCTGGCTGTTGAAGGCGCAGGAGCCGGACGGCTCGTGGTTCGGGCGGTGGGGCGCCAACTACATCTACGGCACCGGTGCGGTGGTGCCCGCGCTGGTCGCCGCCGGCATGCCGACGGATGCCGAGCCGATCCGCCGGGCCGTGCGCTGGCTGGTGGAGCACCAGAACGCCGACGGCGGCTGGGGCGAGGATCTGCGCTCCTACGTGGACAGGTCGTGGGCCGGCCGGGGCACCTCGACCGCCTCGCAGACCGCGTGGGCACTGCTCGCCCTGCTCGCCGCGGGCGAGGAGCGCTCACCGGCGGTGCAGCGCGGCGTGCAGTGGCTGGTCGACACCCAGCGGCCGGACGGCACCTGGGACGAGCCGCAGTTCACCGGGACCGGGTTCCCCGGCGACTTCTACATCAACTACCACCTGTACCGGCTGGTCTTCCCCATCACGGCGCTCGGTAGGTACGTGAGGGCGACTTCGTGACTGCTGTCGTCTGCACCCCGCTGCTGGTCGAGCAGGTGGCGCTGGGCCGCCTGCCGGCGGCGCGCGTGCTGCGCACCGGAATGGGCCCGCGGCCCGCCCTGCCCGCCGGTCCGGCCATCGTCGCCGGGGTGGCGGGCGGCCTGGCGGCGCACGTGCGCCCGGGCGACGTGGTGGTCGCGAGCGAAGTGCGCGGATCAACGGCCGCGGTGCCCATCCCGTCCGCGCCGCTGCTGGCTGGAGCGCTGCGCCGGCTCGGGCTGCGGGTGCACGTCGGGCCGGTCGTCTCCCGGCCCAAGCCGGTCGACGGCGCCGCCCGCACGCACCTCGCCGCCACCGGCGCCCTCGCCGTGGACATGGAGTCGGCCTACCTCGCGCCGGCGGATGGCGCGTTCGCCGTCGTCCGAACCATCGTGGACACTCCAGACCATCCACTGTGGCGGCCGGGCACGGTGTGGCGGGGCGTGCGGGCGCTCCGGGCGCTGCGCCGGGCCGCACCGGCCGTCGCGCAATGGGCCGCCGCGGCGCACGAGCGGGAGGTGCTGCTGGCCGGGTCCGAGGACGCCGACCTCGTCCTCGTATTCGGCCCGGCGCGAAGCCCATCCGGACGCGAGGGCGCCCCGACTCACGCCGTGACCGGCCCCGGTGACCTCGACCTTCGCTGGCTGGCCGGCGCCCGCCGGATCGCCATTGACACGCACCCTGCCACACCCCGGCACCTGGTGGACGACCTGGTGCACACCCTGACCGGCCTGGGACCAATCCGACTAACAACGCCACGGGAGGTGACCTGACGGTGGCCATGCCCATACGTCAGTCCATACGTCTAGGCGGCTACCTGCTCAAGCAGAAGCTGCTGCGCCGGGACAAGTTCCCACTGCTGGTCGAGCTGGAACCACTGTTCGCGTGCAACCTCAAGTGCGTCGGGTGCGGGAAGATCCAGCAGCCGCACACCCTGCTGAAGCAGCGCATGCCGGTGGAGCAGGCGGTCGGCGCGGTCGAGGAGAGCGGGGCGCCGATGGTCTCCATCGCCGGCGGCGAGCCGCTGATGCACCCGCAGATCGACGAGATCGTCCGGCAGCTGCTGGCCCGCAAGAAGATCGTCTTCCTGTGCACCAACGCGCTGCTGCTCCCCAAGCACCTGCACAAGTTCAAGCCGCACCGCAACTTCGCCTGGATGGTGCACATCGACGGCCTGGAGGATCGGCACGACGCCTCGGTATCGCACCCGGGCGGATTCAAGGCCGCGGTCGAGGCCATCAAGATGGCCAAGGCAGCCGGGTTCCGGGTGATGACGAACAGCACCTTCTTCAACCAGGACACGCCGCAGGACGTCATCGGGGTGCTCGACTACCTCAACGACGAGCTGGGTGTGGACAACATGCAGCTGTCCCCGGGGTACGCCTACGAGAAGGCGCCCGACCAGGAACACTGGCTGCAGGTGGAGCAGACCCGGGAGCTGTTCCGCAAGGCGTTCGCCGACGGCCGGCGCAAGAAGTGGCGGCTGAACCACTCGCCGCTGTTCCTGGATTTCCTGGAGGGCAAGCGGGACTTCGCGTGCACGCCGTGGGGCATCCCGTCGTACTCGCTGCTGGGCTGGCAGCGGCCGTGCTACCTGCTCGCCGACGGTTACGCCAAGACGTACTCCGAGCTGATCGAGACGACGGACTGGGACAAGTTCGGCCGCGGCAAGGACGAGCGCTGCGCCAACTGCATGGCGCACTGCGGCTACGAGCCGACTGCCGTTCTGGCCACTCTCGGTTCGCTGAAGGAGTCGTTGCGGGCGATCGCGGGGAGCTAGCATGTCCATGCTAGACACAGTGGACAGTCCAGACCGGCTGAAGGAGCTGCCGGCCGAGGACCTGCCCGCGCTCGCCGCCGAGATCCGCGATGTTCTGGTCTCCTCGGTGTCCCGCACCGGCGGGCACCTGGGGCCCAACCTGGGTGCGGTGGAGCTGACCATCGCGCTGCACCGGGTGTTCGACTCGCCCAGGGACGCCATCGTCTGGGACACCGGGCACCAGGCGTACGTGCACAAGCTGCTGACCGGCCGCCGTGACCTGTCCGCACTGCGCCAGCGCGGCGGCCTCTCCGGCTACCCGTCCCGCGCGGAGAGCGTGCACGACCTGGTGGAGAACTCGCACGCGTCCACTGCCTTGTCCTATGCGGACGGTCTGGCCAAGGCGTTCGCGCTGCGCGACCAGCGGGACCGAGCGGTGGTCGCGGTGGTCGGCGACGGCGCGCTCACCGGTGGGATGTGCTGGGAGGCGCTGAACAACATCGGCGCCGCCCCGCACCGCCCGATCATCGTCGTGCTGAACGACAACGGGCGCTCCTACTCCCCCACCGTCGGCGCCCTCGCCGCCAACCTCGCGCGTCTGCGCGACGGTTCCGGTCCGTCCGTCTTCGAGGCACTCGGCCTGGCCTACCTCGGCCCGGTCGACGGGCACGACATCCCCGCGGTGGAGCAGGCGCTGCGGCGGGCCCGGGCACTCGGCACGCCGGTCGTGGTCCACTGCGTGACCCGCAAGGGCCAGGGCTACCCGCCGGCTGAGACGGATGAGGTGGACTGCATGCACGCGGTCAGCCCGATGCCCGCGCCGGGCAAGCAGCCCAGCGGTCCATCCTGGACACAGGTGCTCGCGGACGAGCTCGTCGCGCTGGGCCGCGAGCGCCCGGACGTGGTGGCGCTGACCGCGGCCATGCTGCATCCGACCGGGCTGAACGCCTTCGCGCACCACTTCCCGGACCGCGTCTTCGACGTGGGCATCGCCGAGCAGCATGCGGTCACCTCCGCGGCCGGGCTGGCCATGGGCGGGCTGCATCCGGTGGTCTGCGTCTACGCCACGTTCCTCAACCGGGCCTTCGACCAGCTGCTGATGGATGTGGCACTGCACCGGCTGCCGGTCACCTTCGTGCTGGACCGCGCCGGCGTCACCGGCAGCGACGGCCCGTCCCACAACGGCATGTGGGACCTGTCCGTGCTCAGCATCGTGCCCGGCATGCGGATCGCCGCGCCGCGCGACGGGGACCAGCTGCGCTCGCTGCTGCGGGAGGCGGTCGACTACGCCGCCGGCCCGTCCGCGATCCGGTTCCCCAAGGCCGAGGTCTCCGGCCAGCTGCCGGCGGTCGGCCGCCTGGGCGAGGCGGACGTGCTGCGTGCCCACCCGGACGCCGAAATTCTCATCCTGCCCACCGGACCGCTCGCCCAGGTGGCGCTGGAGGCCGCCGACGAACTGGAGCGCTCCGGCACCCCGGCCACCGTGGTGGATCCACGGTGGATAATCCCGGTGGATCCGGCGCTGGTCGCGGCGGCTGGGCGGCATCGGCTGGTGGTGACGGTGGAGGACAACGGCGTCGCCGGCGGGTTCGGCGACGGCTTCGCCCGCGCGGCCCGCGCCGCGGGCGTACGGGCGGAGATCTGTACCCTCGGGCTGCGGCAGGACTTCCTGCCGCACGGCAGCCGCGGCGGGCTGCTCGCCGAGCAGGGCCTGGACGGCATGGGCATCGTCGCGGCGGTGAAGGAGGCGCTGGGCCGCGCCGTCAGCCCGGCGCCGCGCTGACCTGCCCGGAAGTCCGGTCCCACGACATCCCGAAGCGGTCGACCGGGGCGCGAAGTGCCCCGCGACGCGCTACGTTACCCGCAACTGACCACCCCGCACGATCGGAGGTCCCCGTGTCCCTACGGCTCCCGTCGCGCCGCGCCACCCTCGTCGCCACCGCCGCGCTCGCTGTGGCGGCCGTGGTCGGCGGAGGCGTCGCGTACGCCGCGACCCAACAACCGGCGATCCACACCTCCACTCCCCGCACGGAAGACCAGGTCACGAACATCGACGTGCTGCGCCAGCAGCTGCGCAACTACTACGGCGACCCGCTGGGGACCGGCGTGGCCGGCGAGAACAGCAACTACGCCAAGGAGGCGCGGGCTGTGGCCGCCGCCGGCAAGCGGTGGCTCAGCCACCACCACCACACGCACGGGACCAAGGCGATCGTGCTCGACGTCGACGACACCACGCTGCTGAACTGGAACTACGAGGTGTTCAGCAACTGGGCGTTCAACCCGGCCACCAACGCCACCTTCGTCACCGAGCAGCGGTTCCCCGCCGTCCCGGGCATGGTCGACCTGGTTCGCACGGCCGAGCGCGAGGGGTACGCCATCTTCTACATCACTGGGCGGCCAGCCACCCAGGAACAGGCCACGCTGGGCAACCTGACCGCGGACGGGGTCGGCGTGGACGCCGGATTCCCGAAGCCCACCCCGCTCGGCAACGGTGAGGACGGGCTGTTCACCAAGCCCGCGGTTGCGGACTACCCCGACTACCTGCGTGCCGCGTGCGCGGGCGACCCGAACGGCTCGTGCACGACGATCCACTACAAGTCGGCGACCCGCGCGCACATCGAGTCGCTCGGCTACCACATCGTGGCGAACTTCGGCGACCAGTTCAGCGACCTCAAGGGCGGACACGCCGACCGCACCTTCAAGCTGCCCAACCCGAACTACTTCCTGCCCTGAACGCCCGGGCCGGGTCGGGGAGCGGCGCACGTCGCGGCGCCCCGACCCGGGTCAGCCGCCTGCGGGAGCCGGAAGCTCCTCAAAGAGGGTCAGCTGCAGCCCGGCCGGTCCCTCCAGGCGGGCGTTGAGCGAGTTCCACGGGGTACGGGTGGGCGGCGCCACCACCTCGGCGCCCGCCTGCGCCGCGGCGCCGGTGGCCGCCTCGGAGTCCGGCACCTGGAACGCCACCCGGATGTGCCCGGCGACGCGCCGGCCCACCTCCACCTCGTCGATGTACGCCGCATGCGCGGGATCGGTGATCTCCAGCGTGGCCCGGCCGGCCTCCGGGATCGTCACGCGGCCGCCCGGGGAGCTGAACGCGGCCCGCTCGGTCAGGCCGAGCACGTCGCGGTAGAAGCGCAGCGCCTCGTCGTAGTCGGGCGTCGTGACCACGAGGCGCAACTCGTGAACAGGCATGGGCCGAACCTATCCGCCGACCACATCTGTTGATCCGCGTGTCGATTCGGGCCAGGTCGGTTCGACGCACGGGTGTCGGAAAGGATCCGACCGAGGACACAAGAGAGGCAGACCGCGACGATGCGATTCATGATCCTGCTCAAGGGCGACCCGGCGCCCGGCCAGATGCCCGACCCCGAGCTCATCAACGCCATGATCAAGTACAACCAGGAGCTCGCCCAGGCGGGCGTGCTGCTCGCCGCGGAAGGGCTGCTGGACAGCTCGAAGGGCACCCGGGTGATCTACTCGGCCGGGCGGCGCCGCATCGTCGACGGGCCGTTCACCGAGGCGAAGGAGCTGGTCGCCGGCTTCTACCTGATCCAGGTGAAGTCCAAGGAGGAGGCCGTCGAGTGGGCCAGGCGCTGCCCGGTGGAGTACGCGGTCAAGGACAGCGGCATGGAGGCGGTTGTCGAGGTGCGCCAGGTGGCGGAGCTGGAGGACATCACCACGATGAGCGAGGAGCAGCGCGCCGCCGAGCACCGGCTGCGGGAGCAGATCTCGGGCTCCTGACGCCGCCTCGCAAGAGCTGACGCCATCCGGCCGCCACGGCGGTAGCTTTGGTCCCCGTGGCGGCTGGGAGCACTCGCGAGCAGGCACACCGCACGGTCGAGGCGGTCTGGCGGATCGAGTCGGCCCGGGTGGTCGCGGGCGTGGCCCGGCTGGTCCGCGACGTCGGCGTGGCCGAGGAGCTGGCGCAGGACGCGCTGGTCGCCGCGCTCGAGCAGTGGCCGGCCGAGGGGGTGCCGGCCAACCCCGGTGCCTGGCTGATGGCGGTCGCCAAGCGCCGGGCGATCGACCTGATCCGGCGCAGCCAGCGGCTGGAACGCAAGCTGGCCGAGCTCGCCCACGAGCAGGCGGTCGCCCGCGAGCCGGAGCCGGCGCTGCCCGACAGCGAGCCGATCGAGGACGACCTGCTGCGCCTGGTCTTCGTCGCCTGCCACCCGGTGCTGTCCGCCGAGGCGCGGGTGGCGCTCACCCTGCGGCTGCTGGGCGGGCTGACCACCGCCGAGATCGCACGGGCGTTCTTGGTGGCGGAGCCGACCGTGGCGCAGCGGATCGTGCGGGCCAAGCGGACGCTGGCCGAGGCGCGGGTGCCGTTCGAGGTGCCCGAGCCGGACGAGCGCCCGGCCCGGCTGGCCTCCGTGCTGGAGGTCATCTACCTCATCTTCAACGAGGGGTACGCGGCGACCGCCGGCGACGACTGGATCCGGCCCGCTCTCTGCGAGGAGGCCCTGCGGCTGGGCCGCATCCTCGCCCACCTGGTGCCGGCCGAGCCGGAGGTGCACGGGCTGGTCGCGCTGATGGAGATCCAGGCGTCCCGGCTCCGGGCCCGGGTCGGCCCGTCCGGGGAGCCGGTCCTCCTGCTGGACCAGGACCGGTCGCGCTGGGACCAGCTGCTCATCCGGCGAGGGCTGGCAGCGCTGGAGCGGGTCGAGGCGCTCGGTGGCATCGCCGGCCCGTACGGGCTGCAGGCCGCCATCGCCGCATGCCACGCGCTGGCCGGCACGCCCGAGGAGACCGACTGGCCGCTGATCGCCACGCTCTACGAGACGCTGGCCCGGCTCACCCCCTCGCCCGTGGTGGAGCTGAACCGGGCCGTCGCGGTCGGCATGGCGTACGGGCCGCAGGCGGGCCTGGAGCTGGTCGACCAGCTGGTCGGCGACCCGGCGCTCCAGGAGTACCACCTGCTGCCCAGCGTGCGCGGCGACCTGCTGGCCAAGCTGGGCCGGCTGGACGAGGCCCGCACGGAGTTCGAACGCGCCGCTGCGCAGACCCGGAACGGGCGCGAGCGGCGGCTGCTGCTCGACCGTGCCGCCGCATGCGTCCAGGCTCGGGCCGCTCAGGCCCCAACGTAGGTGCCGAAGATCCCGCGCGCCATTCGTCCACCCGGGCGGGCGAATGGCGCTCCGCGGTTGGTGTGCTGCCCCTGGCGGGAAGGCTCCCGGGAGGCAGCACACCCTGGCGTTCAGCCGCAGGTGACGTCGGTGAACGTCGGCGGCGCCGAGGAGCTGCCGAGGAACCCGGCGCTGACCGAGGATCCGGCCGGGATGGTGGCGTTCCACTGCGCCGGCCGGAATACGGCGAACGGCTCGCCCAGGTCGTTTCACGTCAGCGGCTTCGTCGGGTCGTAGCCCTGTCAGGTGACGGAGAACGTGAAGCTGCCCGGGTGCGGCACCCATGCGCCGTAGACCAGATCCATCTGCGCGTCGGCCTGTACGGTGGTGGCCGACCACCGGCCGCCACGGCGTCCGCACAGGCCGGGTTCTTCGGGATGATCTGGCCGCCGTTGCCGCCGGTGCCGTCGATGTAGCAGGCGTAGGTGCGGCTGGCCGGGTTGGTCAGCGCGCCGTGCGCGTACGCCCTCTCCTCAATGACCAATGTGGAGACCGCGCCGAGCAGCGCCGCCTTGCGTCTGGTCCTCAATGTACTTTCCCGTCGCTGACGGTCCGTGTCCGTGCTGCCATGTCGGCCCGGCGTTGCCACGCGAAGGAACGAACCGGTGGCACCGTGCCCGGCGCGCCACCGCATCGACATTTAGGCATATGTGCTGCTGAACGGCAACTTTCCGCGGACACGCGTACTCGGCAGCCGAGTGGGTACCGGACACTGACTGACGCCGGTAAGGGGGAATCCGATGAGCGACAAGCCGGAGATGGACGAGGGGCAGCCGAAAGAGAAGGCCGCGCCGCCGTCCGAGGCGACCCGGACGGGCGCCGAGCAGCCGTGGGACCCGGAGGATCTGGCCGTCGCGGAGGGCAGGGACGCCACGCCGGAGAACACTCGGCGGGCCGCCCGGAAGCTGGACCAGGAGGGTCGGGCGGCCATCGACAAGACCGTCCCTTGAGGGCATCCCGAATCGGAGCGGCCTGGTGCGGCGGAGGGCGTTCCCCCAGCCGCTACCGCATCGCCGCGCACACGGTGTCGCCTGTGCGGTCGCGCGTCAGGCCCGCCCGGGCCGCTAGCGGATCTGCATACCGAGCGACTGCGCGATCACCACGGCCTGTTCGGCGGTGATGATCGCGCCGGTCAGGCTGGCGGTGGCCGGATCGAGCGCCGTCAGATCGCTGCCCCGCAGGTCACCGCGATCGAACCTGGCCCCGCGCAGCTGGGCGCCGGACAGGTCGACCTCGGTGAGCACCGCTTCCGAGCAGTCCGCACCGGTCAGGTCCGCCTCGCGCATCCGCACCCCGGTCAGCCTGGCACCGCGCAGGTCCGCCTCGCGCAGGCCGACGAACGACCAGTCCCCACCGCTGACCCGCAGCGGCCGCAGCGCCACCGACTCGGTGAACGTGCTGCCCACCAGCTTGCAACCGGTGAACTCCGCATCGAAGAAGTTGCACCGCTGGAAGGTGCAGCGCAGGAACGCCGAGTCGACGTGCCGCGATGCGTTGAACTGCACGTTGGCAAAGCCGCACTCGGTGAAGACGGCGCCCCGGGTGACCGCCTCGGTCAAGTCGACCTGCGCGAAGGTGCAGCCGGTGTACGCCCGCTCGACCAGCTGCTCGCCGCACCAGTCCTCATCCAGAAACGTCTCGTTCTCGACCGCCGCGGTCACGCGTTCACGCCCGCCGGCTGGGCCTCGGCCGCCAGGTCGCGCGGACGGCTCACCGCCCGGAACAGCAGGACCATGCCGACGATCTGGCCGAGGTGGTACGCGGAGGTGGGATCCAGCGCCACCACCGCGACCGGGTCCGGCGGGAGCGCCTTCAGGCCGGCCGCGCCCCCGCTGGCCAGCATGCCGACCAGCACCGGCCGGGCCAGCGGATGGTTGTGCACGGCCGCCCAGCCCCACAACCCCAGCACGCTGAGCATGGTGAGGCTTTCGCAGGTGAGCATGGCCGCCACGCCGGCGTGCCCGGTGACCGCGGCGCCCAGGTAGGCGAGCAGGCCGAGCGAGCGCAGCAGCCAGAAGACTCGGTTGCGGCCGGGGCCGAGCACCTCGGCGACGGTCCCGGCGAGCAGGTAGGAGACGGCGACCACGATCCCCACGCTGATCGCCGCCCAGCTGATCTCCGCGGCGCGGTCCCACCGGACGACCACGCCGTGGTGGACCGCACCGGCCAGCGCCGCGACGCCGGCCCACCAGAACGCGGACTGCCAGTGGCGGTGCACCCCGGGCTGCCGGCGCAGCTGCACCGCGAGGGCGATCACCACGATGCCCAGGGCGAGGTCGGTCAGCGACATGGCAGGTTGGGCAAGCACAATCGCACCGTACCCCGCCCTCGCGATCTTGCAGTTGTGCTCCCCGATAAACCCGACATAAGGTGATATTTAGGGGTCCACAACTGCAAGATCGCGGGAAACGACGGCGACGGCGCGGACCGGGAAGGACGCCATCGCCCGCACCGGCGGCGGCAGCGCGACCAGGTGGGCACCCGTGTCGGGCACCGCCTCCAGGTTCGTGAGGTGCTCGACGATCGGGATCCCCGCGCCCAGCAGCCCGTGGTGCGCCGGGCGGCGCGGGTCGTTCGGGTCGTCGATGTTCAGCGAGTCGATGCCGACAACCGCCACGCCCGCGTTGACCAGGACTTCCACCGCATCCGCGGCCAGGTGCGGGCAGTCGAAGTCCAGGTAGCGCGGCGTGCCCCAGTGCTGCGCCCAGCCGGTGTGCACGAGCACGGCCTTGCCCCGCAGCCGGCCCGGGTCACCCAGGTCCGCCGCGGTCACGTCCCGCTTGCCCTGCGCGCGGACCACCACGATCGGCACGTTCACCAGGCGTTCCAGCGGCAACCCGGCCAGGTCGGCCCGGTCGGCGTGGAAGTGGTACGGCGAGTCCACGTAGGTCCCCGTGTTGCCGACGAGCGTGATCGAGTTGATCTCGAAAGACGCACCGCTGCCCAGCCGCGCCGCGGACTCCGAGCGTGAGGTCACTGTCTGCAACTCGGGCACGGCGAGGCCCGGATAGGTGGTCATGCCGGCGGTGATTTCGTGCGACAGGTCGATGATCACCAGGTGAGCCTACAAGC
>JADGHA010000596.1 GCA_019689695.1 Micromonosporaceae bacterium
GCCATGGGTCGGCGGGCGGCGGTAGCGGCGCGGTGCGCGGTGCGGGTTGGGCGGGCGGCCGCGCTGGCTCGTTCCGCGCCGCTCCGGCAGGTGCTGGTGGGCCGTCGGCCGGCGGCCGCGTCGGCAGGTCGGCGTCGTCAGGACCGGCTTGCGTTCCGGCCGGCGGATCCTCGGGCATACGTCGATTATTGACGGACGCGCACGCCCGTCCCGCCAGTCCCCCACGATGTTGGGGAGCATGCCCCGGAATATCGGGTAAGTCGGACGCCCTGCACGCACCCGCCGTTCACCACAGTCTCGCCCGCCGTGCCCGCGCGCATCCCGCACGACCGCCGCCTGCGGCAACGGGTGGGGTCACTGCGCGGCAACCCCAGGGAGATCCGAACCGACGCGGAGGTGCGTCATTTGACGATCGGATCGCCCTCGAGCTTGACGCCCAACTGCTCCATCTCCCGCAGGGCGATGTCGGTCGTGGTCCGGGCCACCCCGGCGGTGAGGTTCAGCAGCACGGTGGTGGCGAAGCCCTCCCGGACGGCGTCCAGCGCGGTCGCGCGTACACAGTGGTCGGTGGCGATGCCCACGATCTCCACCTCGGTCACGTCGTGCATGCGCAGCCAGGCGGCCAGGCCGATGCTGCCGGAGCGGCCCTCGAAGCCGGAGTACGCCGCCGCGTACTCGCCCTTGGTGAACACCGCCTCGATCCGCTGCGTGTCCAGCTCCGGGTGGAACTCCGCGCCGGACGTCCCGGCCACACAGTGCGCCGGCCAGGAGTCCACGTAGTCCGGTGGGTTGCCGAAGTGCGACCCGGGGTCGACGTGGTGGTCCTTGGTGGCCACCACGTGGTCCCACCGTTCCGGTGAACCGAGCAGGGCGGCAGAGATGCCGGCCGCCACGTCCGCGCCGCCGGATACCGGCAACGAGCCACCCTCCGTGAAGTCGTTCTGCACGTCCACGATGATCAGTGCCTTGCTCACTCGCTACCCCCAATCATCGTCACCGGGATGGCGGGGTCGCCCGCCGACAGCTTCAGGCCCTCCCACGGGATCGAGATCAGGCACTGCCGCAAGTGGTCGCGTGACTCTTCGAGCGTCGGCAGGTCGTCCACCACCTCCCCGCCCCGGACGAAGGGGCGCTGCAGCGGGCGGTCGTGCGGTTCGGGCGGGGGCGTGCCGCGCGACACCACGACCTCCTCGGTGGCGGTGCCGGTCGGCTTGTGCCGGCGTACCGCCGTCTTCCGGCCACCCACGGTGGCCTTGTGCTCGGACCGCTTGACCACCGGGCGACCATCCACTTCGACCAGCTTGTAGACCAGGCCACCGGTGGGCGCGCCGGAGCCGGTGACCACCGCGGTGCCCGCGCCGTAGACGTCGACCGGTTCGGCGGCCAGCGCCGCGATGGCGTACTCGTCCAGGTCCCCGGAGACCACGATCTTCGTGTCCACCGCGCCGAGCGAGTCGAGCAGTTCGCGGGACTGCTGGGCCAGCACCGCCAGGTCGCCCGAGTCGATCCGGATCGCCCGCAGGTCGGGCCCGGCCACCGCGATCGCGTTGCGGATGCCGCGGCTGATGTCGTACGTGTCGACCAGCAGCGTGGTCCCCTTGCCCAGGGCGGCGACCTGCGAGGCGAACGCGGCCGGCTCGTCGTCGTGGACCAGGGTGAAGGCGTGCGCGGCGGTGCCCGCGGTGGGGATACCGTACCGCCGGCCGGCGGCCAGGTTGGACGTGGAGGAGAAGCCGGCCAGGTAGGCGGCGCGGGCCGCGGCGACCGCCGCCTCCTCGTGTGCCCGCCGGGAGCCCATCTCGATCAGCGCCCGGCCGCGCGCCGCGGTGACCATCCGCGCCGCGGCCGCCGCGACCGCGCTGTCGTGGTTGAGCACGGACAGGACGAGCGTCTCCAGGATCACGCACTCGGCGAAGGTGCCGCTGACGGTGAGGATCGGGGAGCCGGGGAAGTACAGCTCACCCTCGGCGTACCCATCGATGTCGCCGGTGAACCGGTACTGCGACAGCCAGGCGGCGGTGTCGTCGTCCACCACCCCGGTGCTCCGCAGGTACTCCACCTCGTCCGGGCCGAACCGGAAGTCACTCAGCAGCTCGACCAGGCGACCGGTGCCGGCGACCACACCGTAGCGGCGGCCGGCGGGCAGCCGGCGGGCGAACACCTCGAACACGCTCTGCCGCTCGGCGGTGCCGTCCCGCAGCGCGGCGCTGACCATGGTCAGCTCGTAATGGTCGGTCCACAGCGCCGGGCTGGAGGCCGGCCGAAGCGGCCGGGCAGGCGGGGGATCAGCGGTCACACCTCAAGCG
>JADGHA010000597.1 GCA_019689695.1 Micromonosporaceae bacterium
AACCGGGGGGGACGGGGGGGGGGGGGCCCCGCGGCGCCGCGCGCACCTTGCCGTCAAGGGGCAGACCTGCGCTGTCCGGCCCGGCCAAGCAGAGTCTGGGCCACTCGCCGAGGTGCCCCAGGCTAACGTGATCACGTGCGGCGTTCCCTTCAGCACCCCGCGCGCATCGTCCCCGCGGCGTTTCTGTTGGCGATCGTCGCCGGGGCGATCCTGCTGGCGCTGCCGGTGTCCCGGGCCGGCTCCGCGCACGCACCCCTGCTGACGGCGCTGTTCACCGCGACCTCCGCGGTCTGCGTGGCCGGCACCGCCGTCGTGGACACGCCGACCTACTGGTCCGGTTTCGGCCAGGTGGTCATCATGCTGCTGATGCAGGTCGGCGGGTTCGGCATCATGGGCCTGGCGACGCTGCTCGGCCTGGTCGTCTCGCGCCGGCTGCGGCTGCGCACCCGGCTGATCGCGCAGACGGAGTCGCCGGCGCTGGCCTTCGGCGACGTGCGGGCCGTACTGCTGCGGATCGCCGGCACCGTCCTGGCCGTCGAAGCCGCCGGTACCGTCGTGCTCGGCCTGCGGTTCTGGCTGGGGTACCACTACCCGGCCGGCAAGGCGGCCTGGCACGGGCTGTTCCACGCCATCTCCGCGTTCAACAATGGCGGGTTCGCGCTCTACTCGACCAGCATGATGCGCTTTGTCGGGGATTGGTGGATCTGCCTCACCCTGGCAGCGCTAGGCATCATCGGTGGTATCGGCTTCCCCGTCCTGTTTGAGCTGTGGCGCGAATGGCGGCGTCCCCGGGACTGGAGCTCGCTCACCCGGATCGTGCTGTTGGGCACGGCGGTCCTGCTGGCCATCGGCTTCGCCGCCATGCTGGCCTTCGAATGGGACAACCCGCGCACGTTCGGTCCGCTGGGCGTACCGGCCAAGATCCTCGCCGCGTTCTTCCAGAGCGCCATGCCCCGGTCGATCGGAATGCAGTCGGTGGACTTCTCCGGTATGCACTTGGTGTCCACGACGCTGACCAGCGCCCTCATGTTCATCGGTGGCGGCAGCGCGAGCACCGCGGGCGGCATCAAGGTCAACACATTCTTCCTGCTCGCATACGTGATCTGGTCCGAGGTGAAGGGCGAGCAGGACGTGGTGGTGGGCAGGCGGCGGATCGCCGGGGCCACCCAGCGACAGGCGCTGTCGGTCGCGCTGCTCGGCGTCGGCGTAGTGGCCGCGGGCACCATGGCGCTGGTCACCCTGGCCAGCGGGGTACGGCTGGATCAGGCGCTGTTCGAGTGCACCTCGGCGTTCGGCACGGCCGGGCTCTCGCTGAACCTCACCCCGAGGCTGCCCGGCCAGGCGCAGGCTGTGCTGATCTCGCTGATGTACGTCGGCCGGGTGGGTAGCATCACCGTGGCAACCGCCCTGGCACTGCGCGCCCGGCACCGGCGGTACCGCTACGCAGAGGAGCGACCGACCGTTGGCTGACAAGGAATCCGTTGTGGTGATCGGCCTGGGCCGGTTCGGCAGCCAGGTGGCCGACGTGCTGGCCCGGCTCGGGCACGAGGTGCTCGGCATCGACGAGGACCCGGCGATCGTGCAGCAGTGGGCGGACCAGCTGACCCAGGTCGTGCAGGCGGACAGCACCGACGAGACGGCGCTGCGCCAGCTCGGCGTGCCGGACTTCGACCGGGCGGTGGTCGGCATCGGCAGCGACATCGAGGCGAGTGTGCTCACCGTGCTCGCGCTCACCGAGGTCGGCGTCCGCGAGATCTGGGCGAAGGCGGTCGGCGTCAAGCACGGGAAGATCCTCTCCGCGGTCGGCGCGCACCACGTGGTCTACCCCGAGCGGGAGATGGGCGACCGGGTGGCGCACCTGATCTCGGGCCGGCTGGTGGACTATGTCGAGTTCGACGACGGGTTCGCGATCGCGATGACCCGACCGCCGAAGTCCGCGATCGGCCACACGCTCGCCGAAAGCGCGTTGCGCACCCGGTACGGCGTGACCGTGGTCGGGTTGAAGAAGTCCAACCAGGACCTCATTTACGCCCGGCCGGAGACGGTGGTGCCGGACGACGCCCTGCTCGTCGTCGCCGGTTCGACGCAGGACGTCCAGCGGTTCGCGGCCGGCACCTAGCCCCAGGTCTCAGCCGCGGACAGCGGGCCCGGGCTGCTCAGGGGCCGCGGCCTGACCATCACGGTCCGGGCAGGTGAGCCGCCGACGAAAAACCTGCCACCACAGGTGAAGCGGGTCCGCCTGGCCGTCAATCTGCCAGGAGAGTGTGGTCTGTTCCGCGGATTCGACCATCGGCCGGGCCACGAC
>JADGHA010000598.1 GCA_019689695.1 Micromonosporaceae bacterium
GCCCGGTGAGGGTGCGGCCATCGGCGGGGCGCCGGCCGGCGGGCCGGCGCTGGCGGCCCGGCGGTGACCGAGCGGACCGAGCCGGCCCCGCTCGTCCACCCCGGACGGGTGCCGGTGGTCAACGCGGCCAACCTGCTGACCGCCATCCGGCTGGTGCTGATCCCGGTCTTCGTCATCCTGGTGGCGGCCTCCGGCATGACCCATGCCGGCTGGCGGGTCGCCGCCGCGGTCGCCTTCAGCGTGGCCTCGGTGACCGACTTCGTCGACGGCTGGATCGCCCGGCACTACCGGCTGGTCACCTCGTTCGGGAAGGTCGCCGACCCGATCGCGGACAAGGCGTTGACGGGCACCGCCCTGGGCCTGCTGTCCGGGTACGACCGGCTGTCCTGGTGGGTGACCGCGGTCATCCTGGCACGCGAGTTCGGGGTCACGTTGATCAGGTTCTGGGTGATCCGGTACGGAGTCATCGCGGCCAGCCGCGGCGGCAAGGCCAAGACCATGCTGCAGATCGTCGCGATCGGCTGGTACCTGTGTCCGTTCCCGGACCCGGTCGCCCGGGTCGGCACTTGGATCATGGCGGCGGCGGTGGCAGTGACGGTCGTCACCGGGCTGGACTACGTGCTGCGGGCGCTGCGGCTGCGCCGGACCGCGGGCTGAATGCCTCCGCCGGACCACCGGCCGAATGTCGTACCCGGCCGCTACCGTCCAGGCATGCGCGACGTTCGCGGTTACCTGGCCAGGCTCGGCCTGCCGGATCCCGGCCCGCCCTCGGTGGCGGCGCTGTTCGCCCTGCACCGCGCCCACGTGGAGCGGGTCCCGTACGAGAACCTGGAGATCCAGCTGGGCTGTCCCACCACGGTGGACCCCGACGAGTCGGTCGAGCGGATCGTGCGCCGCCGCCGCGGCGGCTACTGCTTCCACCTCAACGGGGCGTTCGCCGCCCTGCTGGCCGCCCTGGGTTACCGGGTCCGCTGGCACGTGGGCGGCGTCCAGAACGCTCCCGACGATCCCGCGCCGGGGGCGAGCGGCAACCACCTGGCGCTGACCGTGCACGGGCTGACCACTCCGGAGTGTCCGGACGGTGTCTGGTTCGTTGACGTCGGCCTGGGCGACGCGCTGCACGAGCCGCTGCCGTTGCGGCCCGGCGTGTTCCGGCAGGGCCCGTTCACCTACGCGCTGGACCGGTCCGCCGTGGTGCCGTTCGGCTGGCGCTTCGACCACGACCCGTCCGGCTCGTTCTCCGGGATGGACTTCGCGCCCGGGTCGGCCGGGCCCGAGGACTTCGCCGCCACCCACGCGTGGCTGTCGACGTCGCCGGAGTCGCCGTTCGTACGCACCCTCGCGGTGCAGCGGCGCGACGCGTCCGGTGTGGACATCCTGCGCGGGCGGGTGCTCACCCGGCTCGAGGGATCGGCGGCGGGCGGTGTGGCCGTCCGCCGGAAGGAGGAGCTGACCACCCTGTCGTCCTGGTACGCCGCGCTCGCCGACGTGTTCGGGCTGACCCTGGACGACGTGCCGCAGCAGCGACGCCGGATGCTGTGGGAGCGGGTCTGCCGCGCGCACGAGGAGTGGGCCGCCGCCCGGCGGGTCCCGGCGTGAGCGGGGCCGCAGGTGTGGGCCGCCGCTGCGGGCGGTGGCCGAGACCGCGGGGGTGGGTAACGGCGGGCGAGGTGATGCGGTGATCGAGGTCGGGCCGCTGGTCCGGGTGCTGGTCCAGCGGCGGCAGACGCTGGCCGTGGTCGAGTCGCTCACCGGTGGACTGCTCGCCGCCACCGTCGTGCAGGTCCCCGGGGTGAGCGCCGTCTTCCGGGGCGGGCTGGTGGTGTACGCCACCGACCTGAAGGCGTCGCTCGCGGGCGTACCGCCGGATCTGCTCGCCGCTCGCGGACCGGTGGATCCGGAGGTGGCCCTCGCCCTCGCCGAAGGCGGCCGGGTCCGGTGCGGTGCCGACTGGGCGCTCGCCACGACCGGGGTCGCCGGCCCGGATGCGCAGGACGGCAAGCCGGTCGGGTTGGTCTTCGTGGCGGTCGCTGGGCCGGGCGTGGCCGAAGTGCGGTGTTTGTCCCTGCCCGGTGACCGGCCGGCGATCCGGGCCGGTGCGGTGAACGCCGCCCTTGAGCTGCTCGCCGAGCGGCTGGGCGCGCAGTGAGCGGGCCGCCCCAGGAGCACGGCGCCGATCTGGGCGGGCGTTTGCCCGTGGTCGCGAACGGTGGACGGCGCGTCGTGGGGAAGGCGCCGGCAGGGATCGCGCAGGATGTCGATATGGTCCGGGACGGGTACCGTGGGCGGGAGCCGGTCCGGTAT
>JADGHA010000599.1 GCA_019689695.1 Micromonosporaceae bacterium
AAGCGGTCGAAGACCGAGCCGTTGATGCCGTCCCGGGCCGGCTCGATGCGCGCCGCGATGAGCCGGGACCGCCCGGTGCGCATCTGCCGGGCCACCTGGCTGACCCGGTACCCGAGCTCTTCGATGGCGGCCCGCACCCGCGCCCTGGTCTCCTCCCGGACCAGGTGCGGCGCGTTGATCACGTTCGACACCGTCTGCCGGGACACGCGGGCGTGCCGGGCCACCGTGGCGATCGTCACCTTTGCCGACATTGGCGCCTTCCGCTAGTTTGAACGATCTAACCGGTGCGGGTGAGAGAATTAGATCGTTCAAATCTCTGGGGTGGTACGCACTTTCCCTCGTCGGAGGTGGACTTGTCAAGACGGCTACAGCCGCTGCTGCACGACCTGGTGCCGACGGTCGCCGCGCCGACCTCCGTGCTCAGCGGGGTGGACGGACAGATCCGGGCGACCGGTGTGCAGGGCCTGTTCCATGCCGACCTGCGCGCGCTCTCGCGGGCCGTGCTGCGGCTGGACGGCCGTGAACCCGAGCCGATCCTGCACGTCGCCACCGGTCCGGGGACCGCTCGGTTCAGCAGCCTCGCCCGCTGGCTGGGCGACCCGGGAGCCGACCCGACCGTACGGGTGGACCGGATCCGCCGCACCGAGTCGGACGGGATGGTCGAGGAGATCGTCATCGTGTCGACCGCCACGGCGCCGGTCCGCACCCACGTGACCCTGGAGCTTGCCTGCGACGCCGCCCCGATCGACGTGGTCAAGCGGGGCGCGGCCTGGCCCTCCGCGCTGCCGGTGAAGGTCGAGCCGACCGGCCTGACCTGGACGGCCGACGCCACCGACATCACCGCCAGCGCCGACGGCGCGCAGCCGGGCGCCAACGGGTTCAGTTGGGACGTGCTGCTACCCCCCGGCGGCGAGGTCACGCTGCGCTGGCGGCTGCGGGTCCGCGACCGCGGCGGCGTGGTGGTCGCACCTCGCCGGCGCATCCCGGAGTGGTCCCGCCCCGAGGTGACCGCCGACGACCGGCGGCTGGTGCGGCTGCTCGACCGGTCCCTGGACGACCTCGCCTCGCTGCGGATGTCCGAGCGCGGCGAGCCGGACGACGTCTTCGTCGCCGCCGGCGTGCCGTGGTTTCTGACCCTGTTCGGCCGGGACAGCATCTGGGCCGCCCGGATGCTGCTGCCGCTGGGCACCGAGCTCGCCGCCGGCACGCTGCGGGTGCTGGCCCGCCGGCAGGGCCGCTGGCTGGACGCGGACACCGGCGAGGCGCCCGGCAAGATCATGCACGAGCTGCGCCGGCAAGAGCTGGTGACCCGGGCCGGCGAAGGCTTGCCGCCGGTCTACTACGGCACGGTCGACGCCACCCTGCTCTGGGTCAGCCTGCTGCACGACGCCTGGCGGTGGGGCATGCCGGCCGACCAGGTCGCCGCACTGCTGCCCAACCTCGAGGCGGCCCTGGGCTGGCTGGCCGACCACGCGGACTCCGACGGCGACGGCTTCATCGAGTACATCGACACCTCCGGCCACGGCCTGGGCAACCAGGGCTGGAAGGACTCCGGCGACTCGGTGCGCTTCCGTGACGGCACCCGGGCCCAGCCCCCCATCGCGCTCTGCGAGGTGCAGGGGTATGCGTACCAGGCGGCGATGGACGGCGCCGCGCTGCTGGAGGCGTTCGGCCGCCCCGGCGCCGACAGGTGGCGGGAGTACGCTGCCGCGCTGGCCGACCGGTTCCGCGAACAGTACTGGGTAGACGGTCCACAGGGGCGCTTCCCGGCCCTCGCCCTGGACCGCGACAAGCGCCCGGTCGACTCGCTGACCAGCAACATCGGGCACCTGCTCGGCACCGGCCTGCTGTCGCCCGCCGAGTCGGCACAGGTCGCCGCACTGCTGGTGTCCCCCGCCATGTCCTCCGGCTTCGGCCTGCGCACGATGTCCAGCGAGGACGGCGGGTTCAGCCCGCTGTCGTACCACTGCGGCTCGGTCTGGGCGCACGACACGGCGATCGTCATCTCCGGGCTGGCCCGGGCCGGCCACGGCGCCGAGGCCGCGGTGCTGGCCGAGGGGCTGCTCGCCGCGGCCGAGGCGTTCGACTACCGGCTGCCCGAGTTGTACGGCGGGGTCAGCCGGGACGAGGTGCCGCGGCCCCTGCCGTACCCGGCCGCCTGCCGCCCACAGGCCTGGTCGGCCGCGGCCTCGGTGGCCATCCTGCAGGCCGCGGTCGGCCTCTACCCGGATGTGCCCAACGGGCAGACGGTGATCCGGCCGCTGCCGGGCGCGCCGCTGGGCGCCATCTCCGTCCG
>JADGHA010000600.1 GCA_019689695.1 Micromonosporaceae bacterium
ACCCCGGCATGACGCCCTGGGGCGGGGCAGGGGCGGGTGGCTCCAGCGGGATCACCCGGCCCCGGCGTAGCAGCAGCGGCGGCGGGTGGCCGCAGTTGACGATGGTGAGAGTGCCGCCGCGCTCCTCCACCAGAGCCGCGGTGACGAAGTCCTCCTCGCCCACCGACCGGGCCACCGCCCGGTCCAGGTCGGCGACGATCGCCTCCAGGTCGGCCCGCTCATACGCGACGTGCCGGTAGGACCCGAGCACCATGCTGGCCACCCGGACCGCTTCCAGGCCCTTTCCCCGTACATCTCCGATGATCATCCGTACGCCGTACGGCGTGTCCAGCACCTCGTACAGGTCCCCGCCGATGTCGGCAGCGGCGGTGGCCGAGATGTACCGGCCGGCGACCGCGAGCGCGCCCATCCGCGGCTCGAGCGGGCGGAGGACCGCCTGCTGGGCCACCGAGGCGAGCCTGGAGAGTTCGGCGATCTGCTCGGCCTGCCGCTCGCGGACCACCGCCACCGCGGCCGCAACGCCGGTGGCGAGCACGATCGCAGCGACGTTGATGCTGGTGGCCACCGTTATCTGGGGCCCCGCGGCGGCGAGCGCCACACTGGTCACGGTGGCCACCGCGCCCGCCGTCAGCACGACGCGCCAGGCGGAGAACGCCGCGGCGACGAACGGCGCGGCCACCAGCAGGCCGATGTAGTTGGGCTGCCGCCCGTCCACCAGCTCGACCGCCGCGACGATGGCGAGCAGCACGAAGGCCGCGCCGAGGCCGGCGCGGGTGCCGGGACTCATCGGGCGACGGCCCGCAGAACTGAGACGCATGGGTACCGGCACCAGCATGCCCGATCGCAACCCGCGACTGAACTGAGTTGACTCCTCGGCTGAGGCCGATCTGGCCGGGCGGACCCCGTGCTGGCCCGGCCCGGCTGGGTCAGCCGAGCACCTCGTACTTCGCGGTGATCACGCCCGAGGAGAGCGAGGCGATCGCCGCGAAGGCGCCGCGGGCCAGGTCGATGCAGCGCCCCGAGACGAACGGGCCGCGGTCGTTGACGCGCACCACCACAGACTTGCCGTTCGCGGGGTTCGTCACCCGTAGCCGCGTGCCGAAGGGCAGGGTCCGGTGCGCGGCGGTCAGGCCGTCCGGGTCGAACGGCTCCCCGCTGGCGGTCGTCGAGCCGGTCTCGTAGTAAGAAACGCCGCACGTCCCGCTGTCCACCACACCGGAGTCCTTGCTGGCCGACCGGGTCGGGCTGGGCGTACGGCTGCGGCTCGGGCTCGCGCTCGGCTTCGGCCTCGCCGTACGGACCAGGTTGCGCGAGGCCCGCTGCGGTGCGCGGCTCCACGTCGGTTGAACGCTGGGGCTGGCGCTCCCGGTTGCCGTGGTGGCTGAGGTCACCGGCGCCGGGTCGGCGAGGGAAGCGTCGTCGCTTGTGAAGATCCGACGTACCCCGCCGGTGGCGGCGAAGACCCCGACCAGCACGGCGACGACCAGCGCCGCGGCGGTCACCGGGATGAGGTTACGGAAGCTTCTCCTGGTACGCGGCGCGGCGTGTCTGCCTGCCAAAAGTCAGACCTTCCAGACGACAACAGGGCCGTCGCGGACCATAACCGCACCGCCGCAACGCCTGTCAAGGCGATCTGCTACTTTCGCCCCGCTTTGTGGGCAAACGTTCACCCGAACAACCGACGCGGCCTGGGCCGTCTGGCATCGTGGCTCGTGTGCCTGACGCGCCACTTCCGCCACTCGCCGCCCGGCTCGTCGACACCTTCCGCTGGGTGGATCTCGGACCGGACAGTACGCACCTGGTCAGTGACATCTCCGGCTGGTGGCGCGACCCCGTTGTCCTGGCGTCGATCGGCCCCGCACTGGCCGACCTCTTCCGCGACGTCCGGCCGACCGTGGTCATCTCGCCCGAGAAGGGCGGGTTCGTCGTCGGCCCGCTGGTCGCCGCCGCGCTCGGTGCCGGCTTCATCGAAGCGTACAAGAGCACTCGAACCCGGCGAATCGCCGACCAGCTTGTCTGGCGTTCCACCGGACTCGACTACCGCGGCCGCGAGCTCAGCCTCGGCGTACGGGCCCGGCACCTCAGCGCGCAGGAGCGGGTGCTGCTGGTGGACGACTGGGCGGACACCGGTGCGCAGCTCGTCGCGCTGCGCCAGCTCGTCCTGGACATCGGCGCCGCGTACCTGGGCGCCGCGGTGATCGTCAACGGATGCGCCGAGCCGATCTGCGAGCAGCTCCGGCTGCGCTCCCTGCTGCGCCGCGCCGACCTCGACGCCCGTCTTCCGTGAGGC
>JADGHA010000050.1 GCA_019689695.1 Micromonosporaceae bacterium
GGTCGACCTCGACGACTAGGTCGAGGGTCGCCGCACCGACGCACAAGACTACGGGCGGGGCCATGATCACTCCTCAAGTTGTTCCCTTTGAAACAACTATCCGGTAGACTCTCACAAACCCTGTGCGATTGTAAACATCGCGACTTGGGTTTCTCACAAGTGGCGGATCCGTCTCACCGGCGAAGGAGAGCCAGCGACATGGGCGACCCGATCGACACAGCTGTCGTAGCAGTAGACGAGGAGCTGGCGGATGCGCCACTGCGGTACGGGTCAGCGCCCGAGCGACGGGGACAGATCTTGGAGCTGGTCAGCGAGCAAGGCTTCTGTACCATCGCCGAGCTCTCGTCTGCGCTCGAGGTGTCGGAGATGACGGTGCGCCGCGACGTCGGCCGGCTCGCCCGTGAAGGCAAGGTGCGGCGTGTGCACGGCGGGGTCACGGCACTGCCGAGCGAGGCGCTTAACCCCAGCGACTTTGCGGTCCGCGCCGCCTCAGCGAGGGAGGCGAAGCGGGCGATCGCCCGTGAGGCGCTGCGCTTCATCCGGAGGCCACGCGCGACGATCGGGATCGACTCCGGGACAACCGTACTGGAGCTGGCGAAGATACTGCCCGAAGACCGGCGGCTGACCGTCGCCACCCACTCCCTGCCTGCGATGGTCGCCATGTCCAAGCTGAAGCAGGTGCACGTGTTCGGTCTCGGCGGCGAGCTGCACCCCGAGACCCAGGACTTCGCCGGGCCTGCCACGCTCGAAGCCATCCGTGATCTGCGCATCGGCACGCTGTTCCTGGCCGCTGGCGGCCTCAGCCGGCGTGGCGTCTACTGCGAGAGCGACCATGAGGCACTGGTGAAGCGCGCACTCATCGAGGTGTCCGAACGTGTCGTCCTGCTCGCCGACTCCAGCAAGTTCGGCTCGTCCGCCATGGTCCGGGTCTGTGGGCTGGACGCGGTAGACCACGCCGTCATCGACGACGCCATCACCGCCGCCGACGCCGCCCTGCTCGCCGACAACGGCGTCGACCTTCGGCGCGCGAGCCTCTCCGACCACCCACCGACTGACGATCCGCGTTAGGAGAACTGCAGATGAAGGCGGTACGGTTCCTCGGTGACGGCGAGTTGGCCGTTGTGGGCCTGCCGGACCCCGCGCCCGGAATCCGCGAAGTTCTGCTCGCACCGGCCGCGGTCGGCGTGTGCGGCACCGATACCCATATCCTTGATGGCCACTACCCGGCCCGCCCTCCGGTCACATTAGGGCACGAGGTGGCCGGCCGCGTCGTCGCCCTTGGCGACGGCGCACGCGGCTTGCAGGTGGGTGATCTCGTCACTGTCGAACCCCACCGCTACTGCGGGGTCTGCCAGTACTGCCGGCGCGGCATGGAGCACATGTGCATCGCAAAGGAGGCGTACGGCGTCCACCTCGATGGAGGCATGGCAGAACTCATGGTCGTGCCCGACCGCATCGCCTATCGGCTGCCCGAGGGAGTAGACGCGACCATCGGTGCCCTCACCGAGCCGTTAGCCTGCTGCGTGCACGCGATGGACCGGTTGGGCCTGATGTCCGGCCTGCCCATCCTCATCCAAGGCTGCGGCCCGGCCGGCGCCTTGCTCGTGGCCCTCGCCCGCAACCTCGGCTCGAACCCGATCGTCGTCTCGGACACGCGGCCCGACCGACGCGACCTTGGCATGCGCATGGGCGCCGACGTCGCCCTCGACCCGTCCGACCCGGACTTCGAGCGGCAGGCCCTCGCACTGACGGGCGGCGACGGCTTCCCGTACGCCGTTGACGCCGTCGGTCTGCCGGCCGTCCTGGAGAGCGTGATCCGCCTCGCCGCGCGCGGTGCCCGCCTGCTCGTCTTCGGCGTCGCGGAACCGCACGCCCGCGCGTCGGTCAGCCCGAACGAGATCTACACCAAAGAACTGACTCTGCTTGGGACTGCCATAAACCCGTTCTCGCACCTGCGCGCCGTCGGCTTGCTGACCCGGCTGCCGCTGCACGAGCTGCGCGTGGCCGCCTACCCGCTCGGCAAGGCCGGCGACGCCATCGCCGCCGCTCGGACCGGCGTTAGTGACAAGATCCAGATCGCGCCTGGGCTCAACACATGAGCGCCGCCACCGAAGCCGAATCGACACGAAAGGCGATCCGGCACTCCATTGCTGTCATTCCCGGTGACGGCATCGGCACCGAAGTTGTCCCCGCCGCGCTGCAAGTGCTCGACCCGTTGATGTCTCGGCACGGCATTCAGGTCGACTGGGTCGAGTACCCCTGGGGCTCGGAGTACTACCGGGCCAACGGCCGGATGATGGCCGAGGATGGCCTCGAGCAGCTCGTTCAGCACGACGCCATCTTCTTCGGCGCCGTCGGCGCCCCCGGCATCCCTGACAACCTGACCTTGTGGGGCCTGCTCATCCCGATACGGCGAACCTTCGAGCAGTACGTCAACCTACGGCCGGTCCGGTACGTGCCCGGCGTCCCGAGCCCGCTAAAGAATCCCGAGGGCATCGACCTGATCATCGTTCGAGAGAATGTGGAGGGCGAGTACTCGCAGGTCGGCGGCCGGTTCGGGATCGGTGACGCCGAAGCCGCCGTGCAGGAAGCGGTTTTCACTCGCGCCGGAGTGACCCGCATCGCCGCCTACGCCGCAGAGCTGGCACGCGGCCGGCGCGGACAGCTCACTTCAGCGACAAAGTCGAACGGGATCATCCACACAATGCCCTTTTGGGACGAGGTCGTGGCAGAGGTCGTCGCGCGTACGCCCGGCGTGAAGCTGCGCACCGTCCTCGTCGACGCCCTCGCCGCCGCCTTGGTCTTGCGACCGCAGCAGTTCGACGTCATCGTCGCTTCGAACCTGTTCGGCGACATCCTGTCCGACCTTGCCGCCGGGTGTATCGGCTCCATCGGCCTCGCGGCGTCGGCCAACATCAACCCTGAACGCAAATACCCGTCGATGTTCGAACCGGTGCACGGCTCTGCGCCAGACATCGCCGGCCGCGGCTGGGCCAACCCTCTCGCACAGATGTCGACCGCCAGTCTGATGCTCGACCACCTCGGCCACCCCGGGGCGGCCGCCGAACTCACCGCCGCCGTAGACGGCGTCCTGCGTCACGGGCCACGCACCCCCGACCTAGGCGGCACCGCTACGACCAAGGACGTGACTAAAGCAGTCCTCGACCACCTCAGCAGCTCGACCCCCACGAGGAGCACACGATGACCACGACCGGCACGGTCGCCTCGGCAGTGAAGCACCAGGACATGTTCATTGCCGGCCGATGGGTCCCCGCCGCATCCACCTTCGAGGTCATCGATCCCTGGAACGGAGCGCTCGTCGGCACCGTAGCGTCCGGCACAGCGGCGGATGCGACCGCGGCGGTCGACGCCGCAGCCTCCGTCAACGTCCCGCCGCCGCACGCCCGCGCCGGCATCCTGCGGCACGTCGCCGAACTCATCGAGCAGCGTTCCGAACTGTTCGCGGCCACGATCCGCGCCGAAGCCGGCAAGCCCATCACCGCCGCCCGGGGCGAGGTGTCGCGCGGCATCGACACCATCCGTCTGGCCGCCGAGGAAGCTCGTCATCTGGCTGGGGCTACCGTCCCGCTGGACGGGGTGGCAGCCGGCGAGGGCCTGCTCGCATTCGAGATACCGGTACCGCTCGGGATCGTCGCCGCAATCACCCCGTTCAACTTTCCGCTGAACCTCGTCGCGCACAAGCTCGGGCCAGCCATCGCGGCCGGCTGCCCGGTCGTCCTCAAGCCGTCCGAGAAGACACCGCTCACCGCAGGCCTCCTCGTCGCCGCGTTCGCCGAGGCCGGACTGCCGGCAGGGATGCTAAACCTGGTCACCGGAGACCCGAACGTGATCGTGCCGACCTGGCTCGCCGACGAACGCATCGCCGTTGTCACCTTCACCGGCTCCGCTGAGCTCGGCTGGAAGCTAAAGTCTGAGTCGCCCCGCAAGCGTCATATCCTCGAGCTCGGCTCCAACACCGCAATGGTGGTGGCCGCGGACGCCGACTTGGACGCCGCCGCGGCGGCCGCCGTGAGCGCATCGTTCACATTCTCTGGGCAGGCGTGCAATTCGCTGCAGCGGGTCTATGTC
Source organism: Micromonosporaceae bacterium (assembly GCA_019689695.1). Lineage (GTDB taxonomy): Bacteria > Actinomycetota > Actinomycetes > Mycobacteriales > Micromonosporaceae > JADGHA01. Next base: position 4,090 of record JADGHA010000050.1, read on the forward strand.
GCCGACGCCGTTGCTGACAGCTTCCTGCACAAGCTCGTCGCCAAGGCCGAGGCATTGCCCGTTGGTGATCCAGACGACGAGGCCACGGTCGTTGGTCCGCTCATTACTGCGGCCGCCACACGCCGGGTGCTGTCCTTGGTAAAGGCAGCCGTCGCGGAGGGCGCGACTCTGTGCACTGGTGGCGAACTCAAGAACGGTGTCCTCGCTCCGACCGTACTGTCGGACGCCCCGCCGACGTCGGCAGTGCTGTGCGAGGAGGCGTTTGGGCCGATCGTCACCGTCAACCGGGTCAGCGACCTCACCGACGCGATCAAGGATGTGAACGCGTCTAGGTTCGGCCTGAATACGGCCGTGTTCACTCAGGACCTAGCGACCGCGCTGCGATTCGCCGTAGAGGCGGAAGCCGGCTCCGTCCTCGTGAACGTCGCCCCGAACTTCCGTGCCGACAACATGCCCTACGGCGGAGTGAAGGACTCCGGCCAGGGCAAAGAGGGAGTGCCCTACGCCGTACGCGAGCTCACCCAGTACAAGCTCGTCGTGATGGGAAAGTGACCGAGCCCGATGGAAAAGCCTCGGTTACCACATCATTGATACACGGTATTCACATACGGTCGGGTGTGGCGATGCCGAGCAGCCCCAGCCCGCGGCCGAGCACCCGCGCGGTCAGGTCGCACAGCGCCAGCCGGCTCTCGCGTACCTCACCCTCGGAGCGCAGCACGGGGCACCGCTCGTAGAACGTGGTGAATGCGGTGGCCACCTGACGCAGGTGGCCCGCGAGCTTGTGGAACTCCAGCGACTCGGCCACCCCGGTGACCACGCCCGGGAAGGCCAGCAGCTCGATGGCGAGGGCGCGCTCGGCCGGGTCGGTCACTGCGATCGCGGGCAGGTCGCGCCGCGGCGTCACCTCGCCGCGGCGGAAGATGGACAGGATGCGGGCCCGGGCGTACTGCAGGTAGGGCGCGGTGTTGCCGTCCAGAGACAGCATCCGGTTCCAGTCGAAGACGTAGTCGCGGGTGCGGTCGTTGGACAGGTCGGCGTACTTGATGGCGCCGATCCCGACCGCCAGGGCGACCTCGGCGCGGCTGGCCGCATCGAGGTCGGGGCTCTTCTGCGCGACCACCGCCTCCGCCCGCGCGATCGCCTCGTCGACCAGGTCGCCGAGCTTGACCGTCTCGCCCGCCCGGGTACGGAAGATCTTGCCGTCCGGGCCGAGCACCGAGCCGAACCCGATGTGCTCGGCGCGGGCCGGCGGCCGCAACCACCCGGCCTCGCGGGCAACTGCGTGCACCATCGCCAGGTGCTGGTGCTGCGGCAGCCCGACGACGTAGAGCAGGCGGGTGGCGCGCAGCTGCTGCGTGCGGTACCGGATCGCGGCCAGATCTGTCGCGCCGTAACCGTACCCGCCGTCACGCTTGCGCACGATGATGGGCAGCCGGTCGCCCGCCCGGTTGGTGAACCCTTCCGGGTACACGACCTTGGCGCCCTCGCTCTCGGTCAGCAGGCCGAGCCTGTCCAGCTCGTCGACGACCGGCGCCAGCATGTCGTTGTAGAAGCTCTCGCCAACGAAATCCTGCTCGGTCAGGCGGATGTCCAGCCGTTCATACAGGCGCAGGAAGTACTTCTCCGACTCGTCGATCAGCAGCCGCCACAGCCGCCGGGTCTGCTCGTCGCCGCTCTGCAGCGCGACCACCCGGGTGCGGGCGCGCTGCTTGAACTCGTCGTCGGCGTCGAACTTCGCCCGGGCGGCCTGGTAGAACCCGTTGAGGTCGCCCATCGACAGCTCGTGCACCGCCTCGGACTCGCCGATGTCCAGCAGATGCTCGATCAGCATGCCGAAGGGGGTGCCCCAGTCGCCGACATGGTTCGCCTTGATCACCCGGTGGCCGAGCCATTCCAGCAGCCGTACCGCGGCATCACCGATCACTGTGGACCGGAGGTGGCCGACGTGCATCTCCTTCGCCACGTTGGGCGCGGAGTAATCCACCAGTACGGTCTCCGGGGTGGCGACCGGCTGGACGCCAAGCCGCTCGTCCCGGCTCATCCCGGCGAGCAGTGACGCGATGGTCGCGTCAGCGACGGTCAGGTTGATGAAGCCCGGGCCGGAAATCTCCACAGTGGAGCAGACGCCGTCGAGGTCGGCGATCCGCACCACGTCGGCGGCGATCTCACGGGGCTTGCGCCCCAACTGGCGGGCCAACGCCAACGCGCCGTCGGCCTGGAAGTCCGCGTGCTGGGATCGGCGCACGCTCGGGTCGGCCGGAGCGCCGGCCACCGCCGCGAAGGCGGTCGCGAGCCGATCTTGCAGCAGGGCCTCCAGAGTCGTCATGGCGTACCAATCTAGCCGACGGCAAAGAGCCTGCTCAGGGGGATTTGCGGCGGGTGACGGCGCTCAAACAGCAGAAGAGCACGGCCGCCCGTATGTTCGGCCCGGCCGTGCACCGGCGACCGCGGTCAGTCGTCGATCGCCTGGTAGACAGCGGTCCAGAAGTCCTGCGACCTCGGCAGTCGCTGGTCGCCCGCGTGCGCCCGCTGCAGGAAGAGGATCGCGGTCATGTCCTCGGCGGGATCGTTGTACCAGGCGGTGCCGTAGAAGCCGGGCCATCCGTAGCTGCCGACCGAGGGGCCCAGGTGCGTGCGGCGGGTGCGGACGGACATCCCGAAACCCCACCCCATGGCGTCGAAGTACCCCGGCCAGAACCCGGAGACCGCCTTCTGCGCCGGGGTCAGCTGGTCGCTGGTCATCAGCGTCACCGATGCCCGCGAGAGCACCCGCTCGCCGTGGTGGGCGCCGCCGGCGAGCAGCGCCGAGGCGAAGGCGAGGTAGTCGTCGGCGGTCGAGACGAGCCCGCCGCCCCCTGATTCGAACGCCGGCGGCCGGCTCCACTGGCCGTCCGGGCCGTCGTCGACGACCGGCTCGCCGGTGGCCGCGTTGTCGCGCTCGTACGCCGTCGCCAGCCGGCCGATGCTCTCGCCGCTCACGCTGAAGGCGGTGTCCTTCATCCCGAGCGGATCGCAGATCCGCTGGCGCAGGGCGTCCCCGAAGGACATGCCCGTGGCCCGGGCGATGAGCACGCCCGTCACGTCCGCGGCGGTGTCGTACATCCAGCGCTCGCCCGGCTGGTGGACCAGCGGAAGCGCGCCCAGCCGCCGCATCCACTCGTCCGGCGACGGCCTGCCGAGTGCGTTCAGCGCGTCGGCGATCGGGACCGTGCCCGGCTCGGCAGGCACCATGCCGGTGCCGAGGGTGTAGGTCAGCAGATCCCGCAGGGTTATCGGCCGTTCCGCGGCAACGGTCTCCGTCAACGGCCCGGTGGGATCGGCGAGCACCCGCATGTCCGCCAGCTCCGGGAGCAGGTCGTCAACCGGGTCGTCCAAACGCAGGGTGCCGTCCTCGACCAGCGTCATCGCACACGCGGCGACGATGGGCTTGCTCATCGAGCCCAGGCGACAGATCGTGTCGCCGGCCATCGGGATATGCGACCCCGCGCCTTCGAACGCGAGATAGCCCGCCGCTTCGACGTGCACGCCGCCGTGGCGGGCGACGACGGCCACGGCACCGGGGACGAAGCCGGAGTCGACATGACGCTCGAGTAGCGCCCGCACCCGGCCCAGCCGCTTTGAGGAGAAACCGCCAGTTGCCATCTGTCTCCTCCTCACCTCGCCCGTCCGCTGAGCATCTGCGCGACCGGCACGTCTCGGCGGCTTGCAAAGGTGCGCACCGCGCGGTCGACTCAGTCGAGATCGAACTCGTTGCCCTCGATATCCCGCATCACGATGGTCGACTCGTTGTAGCCGTCGGCGGGCAACAGCCGCACGCGTTCGGCGCCGAGCTCGACCAGCCGGGCGCATTCGGCCTCGAGGGCGGCCAAGCGCTCGTCACCCACCAGCCCGGTGCCGACCCGCACGTCGAGATGCACCCGATTCTTGACGACCTTGCCCTCGGGAACGCGCTGGAAGAACAGTCGCGGGCCGACACCCGTGGGATCGACGCAGGCGAACGCCGAACCCTGACGCTCGGGCGGCAGCGTGCGATTGAAATCGCCCCACGTGGCGAACCCCGGCGGTGGCGGCGGTACGACGTACCCCAGCACCTCGCACCAGAAGCGCGCGACCCGCTCCGGGTCCGCGCAGTCGAAGGTGACTTGGAACTGCCTGACTGACGTCATCGGCCCACCATAGCCGCAGGGCCGCAGCAGTATCCCAGGGTTTCGCTCCTGACCGGGGTCCCTGACCAGGCTATTGATTGATACATTCTCATATGTCGTCCTCGACCCGGTCGAAGGGACCCGACCATGAGGATCATTCGCGCCATCGCCGCTGCTGCCGTCGTCCTGGCGGGATTGGCCCTGCCGGCTCCCGCCCACGCCGACGGCATTCCCGCCCGCCCGTTCTACGCCGACTCCGGCGACTCCTGCACCTACGGCTACACCAGGGGCACCCTGATCTGGCGTTCCCCCGGGCCGATGAACGTCATCGCGGTCGACGTGAGCGGGTCGGTCGTCGACCGGCCAACCCTGGCCGAGCCCACCCTCTGCCGGGACGACGGCTTCTACACCATCGCCACGTTCACCGCCTACTCCGGTAGGGCCGCCGTGGACCGCCGAGCCGTCAAGGCCGACAACGGCGAGGAGCCGTTCCAGTTCATCCTCGGCGGGAACAGCGCGGCCTCAGGCCTCACCCACCTGGTGGTCCAGGTCTGCCGCAGCCCGCTGGTCACCCTGCCGCCGAGCTACTGCGGCAAGCCGGTGACGTACTACCCGACCGTCATCGGCCCGGCGTAGCGGGTTTCGGGCCCTGGCCGCCGAGCCCAGGCCGGCGGCCAGGCCCAGCGCGACCACCAGCACGCCGGCGGCCTGCGCCGGCGACGGCAGGTCGATGTCCTGGACGGCCGCCGAGATCAGCGTCGTCACCGGCAGCAGGCCCACGAGCATGCCGGCACGCTCCACGCCCAGCCGGGCGATCCCGCCGTACCACAGCAGGAACACCAGGACGGTGAGCACCACGGCCAGGTAGGCCAGGGTGGCTGCCTCGGGCACGGTAGGCAGCCGCATCCGGCCCAGCTCACCGAGCGGGATGGCCGGCACCAGGAGCAGGGGTACGGAGAACGCGCAGGCCCAGGTGGTGACGCCGACCGAGCCGAGCCGTGGCAGTACGGACGCGGCCACCAGTGAGAAGCACACCTCGCCGACGAACGCGCCGAGCGCGGCGAGCAGCCCGATCCGGTCGGCGTGCCCGCCGCCGTGCACCAGCGCGGCCCCGGCGACCACCACGGCCGATGCGGCGACCAGCCGGGGTGCGGGGCGTGACCGCCGCAGCAGCGGGCCGGCCACGGCGATTCCCAGGGGAGCGGCGCCCACGATGGTGCCGACCATCGCGGCGTCGGCGTGCCGCAGCGCGGCGAGCAGGCACACGTTGAAGCCGGCCATGCCGGTCGCGGCGAGCAGCAGGAGCCGGCCGAGCTCGGCGCGGGTCGGCCGGAGCAGACCGCGGCGCACCACCGCGAGAATCACGGCCGCCACGGCGTACCGGATCGCCTGCCCGGTGAGGGTCGGATAGTCGAGGATCAGCCGGCTCAGCGAGACCGAGCAGCCCAGCAGCGCCATGCCTGCGACACACATGAGGACACCCAGCTTCACAGGGCCCGACGCTAGGGCGCACAGTGGTACTCCCGACAGTGCCAATCGTGACTCGAAATGGAGGACCACTTGGTGACCGAGCAGGCCACCTGGGAGGCGCTGGTCCCGCTGGATCGAGCCCGACCGGGCCTGGCCGAGCAGCTGGCCGGCGCGCTGCGCGCGGCGATCGGGGACGGCCGGCTGCCGGCCGGGACCCGGCTGCCGTCCACCCGCGGCCTCGCGGCCGACCTGCGGGTGTCCCGCGGCGTCGTGGTGGCCGCCTACGAGCAACTCGCCGCGGAGGGGCGGCTGGTCGGCCGTCGCGGCTCCGGGACGGTGGTGTCGGCGGTGGCGGCGCCCACAGTAGACAGCGGTCGGGCTCCCGAGCCCCCGCGCGGGGTGGCACCGCTGCGGCCGGGCGTACCCGACCTGGGTATGTTCCCGCGGGCGGCGTGGCGCCGGGCGTACGAGTCGGCCCTGTCAGAGGCCCTGGACGCGGACCTGGACTACGGGGATCCGGCCGGGGCGCCGCGGCTGCGCCAGGAGCTGGCGGGATATCTCGGCCGGGTACGCGCGGCGCGGGTGGACGCGGCGACGCTGCTGGTCACCACCGGTGCGGCGCAGGCGTTCGCCATCGTCGCCGCGGCGCTGCGCAGGCGCGGGGAGACCAGGATCGGCATCGAGGATCCGTGCAGTGCGCCGATCCGGGCCCACTTCGCGGCCCACGGCGTACGCCCGGTGCCGATCCCGGTCGACGCCGACGGGCTCGATGTCGCCGCGCTCGCCCGGACCCGGCTGCGGGCCGTCCTGGTGACGCCGGCACACCAGTCGCCGACCGGCGTGGTGCTGGCGCCCGCGCGCCGGGCCGCGCTGGTCCAGTGGGCGCGCCGGGTGGGTGGCCTGGTGGTGGAGGACGACTACGACGCGGAGTTCCGGTACGACCGGGACCCGGTCGGTTGCCTGCAGGGCCTGGCCCCGGACGTGGTCGCCCTCGTCGGATCGGTCAGCAAAGGCCTCGCCCCGGCGCTGAGACTGGGCTGGCTCGCCGTACCGGCACCGCTTTGCGGCCCGGCGACCGCGGTGAAGGCCGCGGCCGACCTCGGCGGCCCGGTGGTCGAACAGCTCGCCTTCGCGCACCTGCTGGCCAGCGGCGGGTATGACCGGCATCTGCGCCGGGCGCGCCGGGTGTACCGGCAACGGCGCGACGCGGTGGTCCAGGCGCTCGCCCGGTACCTGCCGCGGGCCCGGGTGTCCGGTGTCGCGGCCGGCTTGCACCTGGTGGTCGAGCTGCCGGACGGGACCGACGACGTGGCCGTGGCGGCGGCCGCCCGGGCGGCGGGCCTGGGACCGCTGCCGTTGTCGCAGTTGCGGCTGCGGAGGCAGGCGGGCGCGGGCCCGGGCGGGCGGCCGCCCGGCCTGGTCATCGGGTATGCCGCGCACTCGCCGAACGAACTGGATGCCGCGGTGCAGCGGCTGGCCAAGGTAGTTTGAGGGGATGCCACAGCCCTTCGCACCCCTCGCCGAGCGCATCGTCGACGCCCTCTTGGCGGCCGACCCGGTCATGGCCATGTACGCCGGTGACCACCGGTTCGACGACCGGTTGCCGGACCACTCCCCGGATGGGGTGGCCGGGCGGGTCGCCATGCTGCGGGACGCGGCGAACGCACTGGCGCAAGTGGACTCCGCCGGCCTCGACGCGGAGGAGCGGGTCGACCACGAGCTGCTGTCCGCGCTGGTCGAGCGCGGCCTGTTCGAGCTGACCGAAATCCGTGAGCACGAGTGGAACCCGCTGGAGCACAACCCAGGACCGCTGCTGTACTCGCTGATCGCCCGGCCGTTCGCGCCAGTCGGGCAGCGCCTGGAGAGCCTCGCCGCCCGGCTGGCCGCGATCCCGGACGCGCTGGCGGTGGCGCGTACCGTGCTGCGTGGCTGCCCGCGGATCCACGTGGAGACCGCGGTCGGCCAGTTCGAAGGCACTGCCGCGCTGATCCGCGACGAGGTGCCGACGCTGGTCCGCCAGGCGCCCACGCTTGCCGGCAGGGTCCAGCCCGCCGCCGAGGCCGCCGTCGCTGCGCTGGAGGAGTTCACCCGATGGCTGTCCACACAGGGCGACGGCGGGCGCGACCCGAGGCTGGGACGGCGGCTGTGGGAGGCGCGGCTGTGGCACACATTGGACACTGAGCTGTCCGCGGCCGACGTGATGTCCCGGGCCGAGGCCAACCTGGAGCGGGCCACCGCCGAGCTGCGGGAAGCGGCGGCGGCGCTCGTCGGCGGCGCGCCGGACGACCGGACCGTGCGCCGGGCGCTGGACCAGCTCGCCGCCGAACACCCGGACGATTCGTCCATCGTGGAGCTGGCCAAGGCGACGCTGGTGGAGACCACCGAGTTCGTCCGCGAGCACGACCTGGTCTCGCTGGTCGACGACGAGTGTGTGATCCAGGTGATGCCGGAGTTCGCCCGCGGCGTCGCGGGCGCGTACTGCGACCCGCCCGGCCCGCTGGAGACGGCGGACGTGCCGACGTTCTACTGCATCGCGCCGACCCCGGCGGACTGGCCGGCGGAGCGGGTGGAGTCGTTCTACCGCGAGTACAACAACCACATGATCCACAACCTGACCGTGCACGAGGCGATGCCCGGCCACTTCCTGCAGCTGGCCCATGCCCGGCGGTTCCGGGGCAGCACCCGGGTGCGGTCACTGGGGTTCTCCGGCCCGTTCGTGGAAGGCTGGGCGGTCTACGCCGAGGAGCTGATGGCCGACCACGGCTACCACGGGCTGCCGCTGCGGCTGCAGCAGCTCAAGATGCAGCTGCGCATGACCATCAACGCGATGCTGGACCAGCTGGCGCACTGCGAGAACCTCTCCGAGGCAGAGGCGATGGCGCTGATGACCGAGCGTGGGTTCCAGGAGGAGGGCGAGGCCGCCGGTAAGTGGCGGCGGGCGCTGCTCACCTCGACCCAGCTGTCCACGTACTTCGTGGGGTACACCGAGGTGGCGTCGATCGCCCGGGAGCGGCCGGCCGGGGTGTCGGAGCGTGCATGGCACGACACGATGCTCGCCCACGGCTCGCCGCCGCCGCGGCACCTGCGCACGCTGCTCAGCGGCGCCGCTGGTCGCTGATCCGGGCGCCGGGCGGCAGGTCGAACGCGCTCTCCGCGGCGGTCTCGGAGTAGCTGATCAACGACACCTCGGTCCGCCTGCCGTCCACCGTGCCGGCGAAACTGCCGAGCACCCCCTCGGTGGTTATGCAGGCCTTGAACGGGGGCACCTGCTCGGCCTGGCGTACGTCGACGCAGCTGGCGTGCTGGCCGGCGACCGTGGTGTCGGACTGGTCGATCAGCGCGCCGCGATCCAGCGCGGCGTTGGTGAGCAGGCCCATCACCACCGCCGGGTAGACCAGACCCTGGGCGCTGGCGTCGGCCAGCACGTCGGCCGGCGGGCCGCTGGTCGACAGCGGCGGCGGGGTCAGCGTGCAGTGCGAATCGCCGCCCTGCATGCGGCACTCGGTGGTCGCGGTGGAGCTGATCACCACTTTGCCGCCCGGGTAGATGTACGCGCTGCGGGTCGGCCGGCGCGCCTGGACGATGGTCGCGGTCTGCCCGCTGGCCAGCTGGTACTGCGCGGTGTAGGTCAGCTGGCTCGCCCGGTCGAGCTGGGCGGCGAGCTCGTTGACCAGATCCGCCCGGTTGAGCACCTGCCGGGTGTCGTCGATCGTGGTGCAGCCGGCGCCGGCCAGCGCACCGAGCAGCGCCAGGCTGGCGACGGCCGCGGTACGGACGCGTTGGGCGGGACGCATGCAGACAGCCTGGCTGATCGGGACCGGTGCCCGCAAACCGGTTGGCCCGGTGCCGGCGGCGCCGGCCGGATCCGGTCCCGATACGCTCGCACGGGCGAGAAGACCAGACAGGCAGAAAGATCAGACAACTAGGAGCGACCAGTGGCCACCATCGAGGGAATCGTCGCCAGAGAGATCCTCGACTCGCGGGGCAACCCGACCGTTGAGGTGGAGGTGGGGCTCGACGACGGCACCGCCGCCCGGGCCGCGGTGCCCTCCGGCGCCTCCACCGGCGCGTTCGAGGCGCTCGAGCTGCGCGACGGCGACGCCCAGCGGTACGGCGGGAAGGGCGTCGGCCAGGCGGTGGAGAACGTGACCGAGCGCATCATGGAGGAGCTGGTCGGCTACGAGGCGAGCGAGCAGCGCCTGATCGACCAGCGGATGCTCGACCTCGACGGCACCCCGGACAAGTCCGGCCTCGGCGCGAACGCCATCCTGGGCGTCTCGCTCGCGGTCGCCAAGGCCGCCGCGAAGTCCGCCGGGTTGAGCCTGTTCCGCTACCTCGGCGGGCCGAATGCGCACCTGCTGCCGGTGCCGATGATGAACATCCTCAACGGCGGCGCGCACGCCGACTCCAACGTGGACATCCAGGAGTTCATGATCGCGCCGATCGGGGCGCCGACGTTCCGGGAGGCGCTGCGGGCCGGCGCCGAGACGTACCACGCGCTCAAGTCCGTGCTCAAGAAGAAGGGCCTGTCCACCGGGCTGGGCGACGAGGGTGGCTTCGCTCCGAACCTGCCGGCGAACGCGGCCGCGCTGGACCTCATCGCGGAGGCGATCCAGGCGGCCGGCTACCAGCTCGGCAGCGACATCGCGCTTGCGCTGGACGTGGCGGCGACCGAGTTCTACCGCGACGGCGCCTACCACTTCGAAGGCGCGGCGAAGTCGGCCGAGGAGATGACCGCCTACTACACCAAGCTCATCGAGGCCTACCCGATCGTGTCCATAGAGGACCCGCTGGCCGAGGAGGACTGGGCTGGCTGGACCGCGCTCACCGCGGCGCTGGGCGGGCGGATCCAGATCGTCGGCGACGACCTGTTCGTCACCAACCGGGACCGGGTCGCCCGGGGCATCGCCGAGCAGGCGGCGAACGCCGTGCTGGTCAAGGTGAACCAGATCGGTTCGCTGACGGAGACCCTCGACGCGGTGGACCTGGCCCACCGGGCGGGCTTCCACTGCATGATGAGCCACCGCTCCGGCGAGACCGAGGACACCACCATCGCCGACCTGGCGGTGGCCACCGGCTGCGGGCAGATCAAGACCGGCGCGCCGGCCCGTTCGGAGCGCGTGGCCAAGTACAACCAGCTGCTGCGCATCGAGGAGGAGCTGGACGACGCGGCGCGGTACGCGGGAGCGTCGGCGTTCCCGCGGTACCGTCCGGCCTAGGGCGCGTACCGCAGGAGGTGAGCTGTGCCGACGCAGCGGCGGATGCCCAGCGGGCAGGGGCCGAGCCGGCGGTCCGGGCCGGCCGGCCGCGGCCGCCCGCCCCCCGGGCCGCCCGCCCCCCCCCCCCGCGGGCGTGGGGCGGC
>JADGHA010000601.1 GCA_019689695.1 Micromonosporaceae bacterium
GCCGGGGGCTGGGGAGGCGCCTCGGGTCCCGGCGCCGGTCCACCGGCCGGCGGTCCGTACGGCTGTCCGGGTGGCGGCGCGTACGGCTGGGCCTGCGGCGCGGCGTATGGCTGGGAACCGGCGGGCGGGTAGGGCTGTCCGGCGGCCGCCGGGTAGGAATCGCCAGGAGCCGCGGGAGCCGCCGGCCGGGAGGCCATGGGGAAGATGGTCGGCCCCACCGACAGGTGGGTCAGCAGCGCGCCGACCGCCGCGGCGAGCGAGCCGACGAGCATGAGGATCGCGCCCCAGCCGATACCCAGCTTGGCCCCGGCTTCACCCTGCACCCGGGTGCCCGCCCCGAAGATCACGTGCTTCTCGGAGGTGACCATGCTGAAGAGCACGACCAGCATGAACAGGCCCAGGCCCACCTCCAGCTGGGGGAGGCGGAAGCCGAGCAGCTGCGGCGGGCCGCCGAGATAGCGCAGCGCGACCGCGGCGATCTGCAGCAGCCCGGCGAGGACCACGAACCAGGTCAGCGGGGCCATGAACGTCTCGGTGGCCCAGGCGTTCTGCGAGTCCTCCAGGTCACGGCCGCCGAAGAAGCCGGGCACGGAGATGGTGACGAACGGGGCGAACGAGAATGCGAACACCACCAGCGACCCGCCGAGCTCGAGAGCGTCGCCGAGGCGCAGGGTCTTCGCCGAAGCCGGATACGGCGACTGCATCGGTCCTCCTCGCGGTGTGATGATGTCGCGAGGAGCGTAGCGAGACAGCGGCCGATTCGCAGTACCGTGCGGCGGCGCGTCCGGCCTCAGGCGCGTCGGAACACGTGGACGGCGCCTCGCGCGGAGGCGCCGTCACCCACGTCCGACCGGGTTACCATGCGTGCACCTCAATGTCGTTGGCGGCGGTCCTGGCGGTGCCGCCGCAACGCGCCTGCCGCGGCTGGTCGCGCGTGGGTGCCCGGTGGCCGTGCACGGAGCCTGCCACCGCTGCGGCCTCGCCGGAGCGGGGAAGGGTCCGCAACCACAGTTCTACGCCGGTCGGCCAGCGCACGCCAGCCCCCGGGAGAAACGTGTGACTTCTGGGGTTGGTGGGGAGTCGATGCCACCTGGTCGACGGCTGGCCGGCCGCGGCGCTAAAGGCCAACGCGGCTGAGGCCTACGCGGGCGCCGGGCGGGCGCGGCGGTGCTTGCCGTACCACGCGATCCCGATCGCCACCCCGACGCCGACGCCGATCGCGGCGGCCGCCACCGGCACCGCCGGCCGGTCCCGCAGCCGGCGGCCCAACGGGATCGGATGCCGGAACTCGAGCGTCGGCCAGCCCCGCTCGGCGGCGACCTTGCGCAGCCCACGGTCGGGGTTGACCGCGGTCGGGTGACCGACCGACTCCAGCAGCGGCACGTCGCTGATGGAGTCCGAGTACGCGTACGAGTCGGCCAGGTCGTACCCGCGCTCGGCGGCCAGCTTGCGCACCGCCTGTACCTTGCTCGGCCCGGCCGCGTAGAACTCCACCTCGCCGGTGTACCGACCGTTCTCGATCCGCATCCGGGTGGCGATCACCTCGGTGATCCCCAGCTCCTCGCCGATCGGACGGACTATCTCCTCGCCGGACGCGGAGACCAGCACCACGTCCCGGCCGGCCGCCTGGTGCTCGGCGATCAGGCCGGCCGCCTCGGCGTACACGTAGGGGTTGATCAGCTCGTGCAGCGTCTCGGTGACGATCTGGCTGACCTGGTCGACCTGCCAGCCCTTGCACAGCTCGGCCAGGTAGTCCCGCAGCCGGGCCAGGGTCTGGTCGTCGGCGCCGCCGAGCCGGAACATCAGCTGGGCGTACGCCGCCTTGACCACGTCCCGCCGGCTGATCAGACCATCGCGGTAGAACGGCCGGCCAAAGGCCAGCGCGCTCGACTTGGCGATGACGGTCTTGTCGAGATCGAAAAACGCCGCGCTTCGGCCCACGGCGGGCAAGTCTAGCGGGCACCGGGCGACCCCGCTGAATGCCCGGCGATCCGCCGATCCGGCGCGACGCGCCCACCCGGCCGCGACGCGCCGGGCCGGGCCCGCGGGACGGCGTGTTCAGTGGCATGATCGGCGTGTTGGGGCGAAGGCCACTCGACGTGTCTCGCTCGCTCAGGCATGCTTGTCTTTACGATACGGGTTCACGTCCCTGGAAAGTGGGTCAGTTGCGTAGTTGGTAGGCCCTGCGTAGTTGGTAGGCCCTCGGCGGTTGCACCCCCCGTGACCGCTGAGCGGGTTCGGCTCGACCCCCCCGGAGCCGGACCCCCAGACG
>JADGHA010000051.1 GCA_019689695.1 Micromonosporaceae bacterium
CGCCGGCACCGACCTGGTCGTCGACGAGTCCTTTGTGGATCTTCCGCTCGCCGGCACGCAGGTGCCGCCGCCGGTGGCGAGCTTCGACCGGCACTCCCGGGTGCTGTCCATCGGCGGGATGAGCAAGCCGTACTGGGGCGGGCTGCGCATCGGATGGGTACGCGCCGCCGCGCCGCTGGTGCAGCGGCTGGCGGCGGTCCGGGTCGGGATGGACATGGCCAGCCCGGTCCTCGAACAGCTCGTCGCGGTGCACCTGCTGCGCCGGTCCGCCGAGATCGTCGGCCCACGCCGGGCGCAGCTCGCCGCCCAGCGCGATGCCCTGGTCGCGGCGCTGCGCTGCGAGCTGCCGGAGTGGCGGTTCACCGTGCCGAGTGGCGGGATGAGCCTGTGGGCGGAGCTGGACGGCCCGGTCTCCAGCGCGCTGGCCCGGGCGGCCGAGGAGCGGGGCCTGCGGCTCGCGCCCGGTCCTCGGTTCGGGCTGGACGGCACCCTGGAGCGGTTCCTGCGGCTGCCGTTCACCCTGCCGCCGGAGACGCTGACCGACGCGGTCCGCCGGCTCGCCGAGGCGCGGTACGACCTGGACCGGGCTACCCGTCCCCTCTGGCGGACGCCCGCGGTCATCGCATAATTGCCCGATGCATACGCAGCTATCCGCCCTGCCGATGCCACTGGCCTGGCAGGTCCCTCCGTCGACCTGCCGCAGCGACGAGGTGGCTCTGCTGACCGTGCGGGCGCCGGGCAGGACCGACCTGTTCGTCGACCCCAACGGCACCGAGCCTCCGGCGCTCAACGCCCCGCGGTTGCTCGGCGTCCCGCCGGACCAGGACTTCCAGCTCGTCGCCCGGGTCACCGTCCACTTCGGGCACACCTTCGACGCGGGCGTCCTGCTGGTCTGGGCGGACGAGCGCACCTGGGCCAAGCTGTGCTTCGAGTACTCCCCGCAGGGCAGGCCGATGGCGGTGACCGTGGTCACCCGCGGCCGCTCCGACGACGCGAACGGCTTCACCGTCGACGGCAACCAGCTGTGGCTGCGGGTCAGCCGGCTGGGTGAAGCGTGGGCGTTCCACGCCAGCACCGACGGCGCGTACTGGCACCTGGTCCGCTACTTCACGCTCGGCGCGACGGGCGAGGTGAGCATCGGGTTCGAGGCGCAGTCGCCGACCGGGCCGGGCTGCGAGGTGACCTTCGACCAGATCACCTACCGTCCCCGGCGCCTGGCCGACCTGCGCGACGGGTCCTAGCCGTTCGACCGAGCCGCGCCATCGGCGGCCGGGTGGCCGGAAACGCCACCGCAGCGGTGCTAGACCGTCGCCACCGTCCCCGCGTACATCTTCTCGATCTCGGCGCTGAAGTGCTCCTCCACCACCCGCCGCTTGATCTTCATGGACGGCGTCAGCTCCCCGTCCTCGATGCTCAGGTCACGGGGCAGGATGGCGAACTTCTTGATCGTCTCCCAGCGGTTGAGCTTCTCGTTGAGCTGCTTGACGTAGCCGGCGACCATCGCCTCGGCCGCCGCCGAGGTCACGATCTCCTGGTACGGCTTGCCGGCCAGCGGCCCTCCGGCGGCCCATTCGGTGATCGCCTCCGGGTCCAGGGTGACCAGCATGGTGCAGAAGTTGCGGGCCTGCCCGACAACCACCGCCTGCGACACGTACGGGCAGAGCGCCTTCATCAGACCCTCCACGTGCGACGGTGCGACGTACTTGCCGCCGGAGGTCTTGACCAGGTCCTTCTTCCGGTCGGTGATGCGCAGGTAGCCGTCGGCGTCCAGCTCGCCGATGTCGCCGGTGCGCAGGTAGCCGTCCTCGGTGAACGCCGCCGCGGTCTCCTCGGGCAGGTTGTGGTAGCCGCGCATGACCGGCGCGCCGCGCAGCAGGACCTCGCCGTCGTCCGCGATGCGCACCTCCAGGTCGCCCAGCGGCTCGCCGACCGTACCGATCTTCAGCCGGCCGGGCCGGTTGACGAAGTTGGCGGCGGACGACTCGGTGAGCCCGTACCCCTCCTGGATGGGCAGGCCGGCCGCGGCGAAGAACTCGGCGATCTGCGGCGACAGCGGCGCGGAGCCGGAGACCAGCACGCGGATCCGCCCGCCCATGCGGGCGTGCAGCTTGCTGAACACCAGCCGGCGGGCCACCGCGTACCGCGCCGACAGCCCGGCAGGGACGGGCCGGCCGGCCTGCTCCAGCGCGACCTTCTCCTTGCCGACGCGCACCGCCCAACGGAAGATCCGCGCCTTGGCACCGCCTTCGCCCACCGCCGTGGTGACCACCCGGTTGTAGACCTTCTCGAAGATCCGCGGCGCCGAGCACATCAGGGTCGGCCGGACCACGCCCAGGTTCTCGATGATCTTGTCGACCCGACCGTCCACGAAGGTGGGTACGCCGACGTGGATGATCCCGCAGATGAGGCTCTTGCCGAACGAGTGCGACAGCGGCAGCCACAGGTACTGCAGGTCGTCCGGTTCGAGCACGCCGAGGTTGCCCTGGGCCACCCCCTCCCAGGTCCAGCAGGCGTGGGTCAGCTCAACACCCTTGGGCCGGCCGGTGGTGCCGGAGGTGTAGATCAGCGTGGCCAGCCGGTCCGGGGTGATCGCCTCACCCAGCCGGCGGACCAGGTCCGGCTCGGCGGCCAGCGCCTCGGCCCCGCGCCGTTCCAGCTCGGCGAGCGTCAGCTGCATCGGGCTCGCCGCCGGGTCGGCCTCGCCGTCCATCAGCACGACATGGGTGAGCTCGGGCAGTCCGGCACCGGTGGCCCGGGCGGCCAGCTCCTGGTTCTCGGCGATAAGGATCTTCGATTCGGAGTCGCGCAGGATGAACGCGGCGTCCGCGGCCTCGGTGGTCGGGTAGATGGTGGTGGTTGCCCCGCCGGCGCAGCCGACGCCGAGATCGGCGAGGATCCACTCGAGCCTGGTGTTGGCGAGGATGGCCACCCGGTCCTCCAGGCCCACCCCGAGGCTGTGCAGTCCGGCGGCGATCGCGCTGGCCCGCTCGCCGACCTGTGCCCAGGTCAGCCAGACCGGGCCCGAACCGTCCGGCGCGGGGTAGGCGAGCGCCCTGCCGTCCGGCGTCTTGGCGACGCGCGCGAACAGCATGTCCGAAATGGACCGGTAGGGGATTTCCAAGGCCATGGAGTACTGCCCTCCGAGCAGGTACCTGCGGGGGAATGGTGCGTGACGCGGGTCACGTCGTCTTGGTGTTACTGAAGGGTACGTTCTCCCGCCGCGTCGGGCCAGTCTCGGGGGTTTCGTCGGACACTTCGGCCATGGCGGGCGGCTCTTCGGGGGCGGGTCCGGCTACATGCCGAGGCTCGCGGTGCGCAGGCGGGTGACCGCTTCAGGCGGACCGTCGAGCTCCACCCGGGCGGCGCGCTGCCGGCCGCTGAGGAACATCGCCAGTTCCCCCGGCGGGCCGGTCAAATGTACCTGTTCGCCGCCGGCGCCGACCAGCCGCTCGCCGTACCCGGGAGCCCGCAGCACGACCGTGGCGGGGAAGTGGCGCAGCGCCAGCCTGCCCATCAGCCCTACCGACGGCCACAGCGCCCGCTCGTGCTCCGGGGAGAGGGAGCGCGGCTGCCAGTCCGGCTGGCCCCGGCGGACGTCCTCGTGGTGGATGAAGAACTCCACCGTGTTGGTGAGCGGCTCGACCAGCGGGTTGCTCACCGGGCTCCACCACGGCGCCACCCGGACCAGCGCCACCAGCTCGACGTACGGCCGGGTGGCGATCCGGCGGCGGACCCGCTCCAGGTGCCCGCGCAGCGGCGGGACGACCAGGCCCGCGCTCGCGTCCGGGCGGCGTTCCCGGGTCACCACGTGAGCGGCCAGGTCGCGGGTGGTCCAGCCCTCGCAGAGGGTGGGCTGATCCGGGCCGAGGTCGAGCAGAAGGTCCGCGAGCGCCTGGCGCTCCACCTGTGCGAGCCGGGTCACGACCTCGATCCTACGGTCACAGTGACAGCAATGTGACGGCGCACACAGCGATAAGTGCGCGACCAGACGGGGTCCTGTCCGGTAAGGATGAGAAGGGGTCGGGGCGTCTTACTGTACTGGGGAGATTGTGGCCAACCGGACGAGCCGGGATGTACTAGTCCGGGGTCTGCGAATCATCGGGGTAGCCATCCGGGAGCAGCGACGCCTGTTCCTGGTCGCCTTCGTCGGCAGCTCGCTGTTCGCCGTGCTCACCGTCGGCGGCGCGTACGTCGTCGGGGCCGTGGTCGGCCAGGTGGTGGTGCCCGCGGTCAGCTCGGGTGAGGTGGACGCGGCGGCGCTCGCGCTCGGCGCCGCAGCCCTGGTCGGCCTGAGCCTGGCCAAGATCCTGTCGGTCTTCGGGCGGCGGCTCGGTGCCGGCTACATGCAGTACGCCCTGCAGGCGACCTACCGGCGCCGGGTCACCAGGAGATACCTGCAGCTGCCGGTGGCCTGGCACCACCAGCACGCGACTGGCACCCTGCTGTCGAACGCGAACTCCGATGTGGAGGCCGCCTGGTATCCGATCGCTCCGTTGCCCTTCGCCTGCGGCACGCTGGTCATGCTGGTTGCCGCGCTGGCCGCGCTGTTCAGCACCGACTGGGTGCTCGGGTTGATCGGGCTGGCCCTGTTCGCGTCGCTGTCCGGGCTCAACCTGGTCTACTCCCGACGGATGGCGCCCCGGCAGATGCGTGCCCAGCAGTTGCGCGCCGAGGTGAGCGCGATCGCCCACGAGAGCTTCGACGGCGCGCTGCTGGTCAAGACCATGGGGCGCGAGGCGGAGGAGACCGCCCGGTTCGCCGGCCGGACCGGCGAGCTGCGCGACGCGCTGATCAGCGTGGGGCGGCTGCGCGGCAGCTTCGAGCCGATGCTGGACACCCTGCCCAGCCTGGGCACGCTCGCCGCGCTGCTGGTCGGCGCCTGGCGGCTGCGCCAGGGCGCGGTCAGCGTGACCGAGGTGGTCAGCGTCTGCTACCTGTTCACCATCATGGCCATGCCGATCCGCGCGATCGGGTGGGTGGTGGCCGAGATCCCGCGCAGCGTCGCCGGCTGGGACCGGCTCCAGCGGGTCCTGACCGCGACCGGGGAGATGCCGTACGGCGGGCGGGAGCTCGACCCTGACGGAAGCAGCGCCGCCACGCTGCGTTTCGACCACGTGTCCTTCTCGTACGGCGACACGCAGGTCCTGCACGACGTCTCCTTCACGGTCCCGGCCGGGCGGACCGTGGCCCTGGTCGGCCGGACCGGGTCGGGCAAGTCGACGATCGCCTCGCTGGCGGTGCGGCTGGTCGACCCGCAGCGCGGCACGGTGACCCTGGACGGGGTCGACGTACGGGAGCTGAGCGCGCAGTCCCTGGCCCGCAACGTCGCGCTGGTGCCACAGGTGCCGTTCGCGTTCGACGACACGGTACGGGCGAACGTGTCGCTGGACCGCCGCGCCGGGCGGGGCGCGACGGCGGACAGGAGCGTGATCGACGACGCCGAGGTGTGGGCAGCGCTGCGGCTGGCCCAGGCGGACGGCTTCGTCGCCCGGCTGCCGGACGGGCTGGACACCGAGCTGGGCGAGCGCGGCACCACCCTCTCCGGCGGACAACGCCAGCGGCTCACCCTGGCCCGGGCGCTCGCCGGCCGGCCGCGGCTGCTGGTGCTGGACGACGCGACCAGCGCGGTCGACCCCCGGGTGGAGGCGGCGATCCTGAGCGGGCTGCGGGAGGCGGCCGCCGCGTCGATCCTGGTGGTGGCGTACCGGCGGGCCACCATCGCACTCGCCGACGAGGTGGTCTTCGTCGAGCACGGCCGGGTCGCCGCCCGCGGCAGCCACGCCGAGCTGCTGGCCACCATGCCCGCGTACGCCGACCTGGTCACCGCGTACGAGCGGGCCGAGGCGGAGCGGGAGCGCGAGCGCGCGTACGACGAGACCGAGGTCTCGGCGTGAGCGAGCTGGCGGCCGGCGCCCGCGCCGAATCCACCTGGCGGACACTGCGCCGTGGGCTGGCCCTCTCGCCGGAGCTGCGCACCGGGCTGGCCGGCACGCTGCTGCTGGCCGTGGTGTCGATGGCCGGCCGGGCGGCCGTCCCGGTCGCCATCCAGCAGGGCATCGACCACGGCCTGCGGGCGGCGGGCGGGCCGGACATGGGGGTGATCGGCGCCGTGGTCGCGGCCACCGTCGGCGTGCTCGCGGTCACCACCGTCTGCGCGTACCTGATGGTGCGCCGGCTGTTCACGGTCAGCGAGACCGCGCTCGCCGGGGTGCGCATCCGTACGTTCCGGCACGTGCACGACCTGTCGATGCTGCACCAGCAGGGGGAGCGGCGCGGGTCGCTGGTCTCCCGGGTCACCAGCGACGTCGACCAGATCACCCAGTTCATGCAGCACGGCGGCGTCATGCTGCTGATCAGTATCGGTCAGGTCGGGGTGACCACCGTGGTGATGGCGGTCTACTCCTGGCAGCTCACGCTGGTGGTCCTGGCCGCCTTCGTGCCGTCCGCCGCGCTCATCCGGCTGTTCCAGAAGCGCCTCGCGCAGGCCTGGTCAGAGGTCCGGCAGCGGGTCGGCGCGCTGCTCGCCGTCGTCGCCGAGAGCGTCGTCGGGGCCGAGGTGATCCGGGCGTACGGCGTGGCCGGCCGCACCGCCCGCCGGCTGGACGCGGCGATCAGCGCGACCGAGCGGGCGCAGCGGCGCGCGCTGCGGCTGAGCGTGACCAGCTTCTCCGGCGGCGAGTTCGGCGTGGGGCTGGCGCTGGCCTCGGTGGCCGTGGTGGGTGTCCTGCTGGGCGCGGGTGGTGACCTGACCGTCGGGCAGCTCACCGCGTTCCTGTTCCTGGTGACGCTGTTCGTCCAGCCGGTGCAGATCGCCACCGAGGTGCTCAACGAGGCGCAGAACGCGATCGCCGGCTGGCGCCGGGTGCTGGACGTGCTGGACGTGGTGCCGGACGTGGCCGATCCGCGGCCCGGGCTCGACCTGCCGCCCGGTGCGCTGGACGTGCGCTTCGCCAACGTCGGCTTCGCCTATCCCGACGGTCCCGAGGTGCTCTCCGATGTAGACCTGGAGATTCCGGCGAAGACCAAGGTGGCCGTGGTCGGCGAGACCGGAAGCGGCAAGACCACCTTCGCCAAGCTGCTGACCCGGCTGATGGACCCGACCCGCGGCCAGGTGCTGCTGTCCGGCGTGCCGGTGGACCAGGTGCGGTTCGCGTCGCTGCGCCGCCGGGTGGTGATGGTGCCGCAGGACGGGTTCCTGTTCGACGGGACGGTCGCGGACAACGTGCGGTTCGCCCGGCCCGGACTCTCCGATGAGGAGCTGCGGCTGGCCTTCACCGAGCTGGGCCTGGCGGACTGGCTGGACGAGCTGCCGGCCGGGCTGGACACCCAGGTCGGCGAGCGCGGGGAGACGCTGAGCGTGGGTGAGCGGCAGCTGGTCGCGCTGGCCCGCGCGTACGTGGCCGACCCCGACCTGCTGGTGCTGGACGAGGCGACCAGCGCGGTGGACCCGGCCACCGAGGTACGCCTACAGCGGACGCTGGACGCGGTGACCCGGGGCCGCACCACGGTGGTGATCGCGCACCGGCTGTCCACCGCGCAGGCCGCGGACGAGGTGATCGTGGTGGACCGCGGCCGGATCGTCCAACGTGGACCCCACGAGAAGCTGGTGGCGGAGGAGGACTCGGTCTACGCGCGCCTTTACGCCTCGTGGCGACGCTCGCTGTAGCGGCCCTGTCTCGCCCGCTGCGCCACCCTGCCGGTGCAGGTGGTGCCTACTGCAGGTAGCCCTCCACCTGCTGGCGCGGCTGCGGCTGCACCTGGTCCGGGTCGCCGCCGGTCTCCCGGGCGGCGCGACGGCGGCGCAGCAGGTCCCAGCACTGGTCCAGCGACTCCTCCAGTTCGCGCAGCCGGGCCTGCTCCTCCTCGGAGCTCACCTGGCCGGCCTGCCGCCGGGTGCGCAGGCGGTGCTCTTCCGTCACCAGCGAGTCGATCATCTGGATGATCTGCTTGTCGTCCACGCCTCAAGCCTCGCACACGTCCGCGTGATCACCGGGTGAAGATCGACACCTGGCAGTGGCTGACATCCGGGCGCGGCCGGTCCGGGTCGGGCAGCGCGCGCAGCCGCGCCACCGCCGGCTCGACCACGTCGCGCCAGGTCGCGTCGTCCAGGTCCCACAGGAACGACCACAGCCGCCGTTCGATGCCGTCCGCCTCGGCGGCGGGGGAGGACTCGAAACGGGCCGGCCTGCTGGTGGTCCGGGCGACCAGCGACAGCCCGGCGGCGGCCGCGGCGGCGTCGACGGCGGCCGGGGTGTCCGGAGCCTGGGCGTCCTTCAGGGCGGTCAACCGGGCCAGCGCGTCCTGAATGTCGGTGGGCTCGCGCCGCCACGGCCCGTGCCGGGCGACCAGCCGGCCGCCGGGGCGCAGCACCCGGGCCGCCTCCGCGACGGCGCCGGCCACATCGCCGATGACGTGCAGCGCGTGCACGAAGACCACATTGTCTACTGTAGAGCTTGCCAGCGGGAGGGCGCGCGCGTCGGCGCGGGCGACCCGGCCGGGCCCGAGCCGCCGCGCGGCGTGGGCCAGCATGGGGCCGGACAGGTCGACGCCCACCACGTCGTATCCGCTGGCCTGCAGCGCCGCCGCGACGACGCCGGTGCCGACGGCGACCTCCAGGGTCAGGCCGGGCACGAGCCAGCCGACGATGTCCTCGGCCACCTGGACGCCGCGCTGCTCGCCGCCGCGCGTGGCGTCGTAGACCTCGGCGACCCGATCGAAGACCCGTGGCTGACCCATGGGTGAAGAGGCTAGTCGCTGGCGACCGGCTCCGGTTCCCGCGGCGCTACCCGTCCTGACCGATGTCCCCGGTGAGGTAGCGCTGGACGGTCGGGCCGATCGCCGCGGCCAGCTGGTCCGCGGTCGCGCTCACCAGGGGCTCCAGTTTCAGCACGTATCGGGTGGTGGCGAGCCCGAGCAGCTGGGAGGCGACCAGGCCGGCGCGCAGCATGGCGTCCGGTCCCTCCAGGCCCAGCTCACGGATGGCGCGGCGGAGGATCTGGGTGATCACGAACTCGCGCAGCATCCGCGCCGTCCACTCGTTGGTGACCGCGCTGCGCAGCAGGGCCGCCGCGGTGCCGCCGCGCGGCGAGTCCCACACCCGCACGAAGGTGCGCACCAGCCGTGCGCCGACGCCGTCCACCCCGCCGGCGAGCACCTGCGGGATCAGCTCGCGCGGGTCGATCGGGGCCTGGACGGCCGCCAGGAACAGCTGCTCCTTCGTGCCGAAGTAGTGGTGCACCAGCGCCGGGTCCACCCCGGCGCCGGTGGCGATCTGGCGGATGGAGGCGGCGTCGTACCCGCGCTCGGCGAAAGCCGCTCGCGAGGCTTGCAGGATCGCTTCGCGGGTTGCTGGGTTGCCGGGTCGCCGGCCGGTCCGTCGCGCCACGGTAGGAAAGCTACGCGGTGCGTCGGCGCAGCGTCGCCGATGCCACCACCAGGGCCAGCACGACGGCGCCGGCGACGACGCCGAAGTCCCGCCACATGGTGCCGGTCGGTTCGGCGTACCGGCCGACCTGCTGCAGCCCTTCCACCGCGTAGGTGAGCGGCATGACGTCGCTGAGGGCGTGCAGCCAACCGACCATCCCCTCGCGGGGAACGAACAGCCCGCAGAGCAGGATCTGGGGGAACGCCACCACCGGCATGAACTGCACCGCCTGGAACTCGGTGCGGGCGAACGCGCTGGCCAGCAGGCCCAGCGCCACCCCGAGCACCGCGTTGGTCACCGCGATCAGCACCACCCAGCCCGGGCTGCCGGCGGTGTCCAGGTCCAGCAGCCAGTACGCCAGCCCGGTGGTGACCGCCGCCTGGACGGTGGCCACCAGCCCGAACGCGATGCCGTACCCGAAGAGCAGGTCCAGCTTGCCCAGCGGGGTGGTGAGCAGCCGCTCCAGCGTGCCGGAGGTCCGCTCGCGCAGCATCGCCACGCTGGTGATCAGGAACATGACGATGAACGGGAAGACGCCCAGCATGATCAGCGCGATCCGGTCGAACAGCGCGGGCGCGTCGTCGAACATGAAGTAGAGCAGGGCCAGCAGCACGGTGGGGACCACGACCAGCATGCCGATGGTGCGCGGGTCGTGCCGCAGCTGGCGCAGGATGCGCCCGACCGTGCTGGCCAGGATGCGGGGGGTCATGCGGCCACCTCCTGCCGCCTGATCAGCCGGAGGAACGCCTCGTCCAGGTCGTCCGTGCCGGCCTCGGCGCGCACGGCGGCGGGAGTGTCATCGGCGACGAACCTGCCTTGGCGGATGAGCAGCAGTCGGTCGCATCGGCTCGCCTCGTCCATGACGTGGCTGGAGACCAGCAGCGTGGTGCCGGCGGCGGCCAGGTCGCGGAACTTCTTCCACAGCTCGTCGCGCAGTACCGGGTCCTGGCCGACCGTCGGCTCGTCGAGTACGAGCAGCTCCGGGCGGCTGAGGATGGCGCAGGCGAGCGACGCGCGGGCGAGCTGGCCGCCGGAGAGCGTGCGCACCAGCTGGCCGGCGGCCTCGGCCAGGCCCACGTCGCGGATGGCCTGGTCCGCGTCGCTGGCGGTCACACCAGGGTAGAGCGAGGCGAAGTACCGGGCGTTCTCCCGGACGGTCAGGTCCGGGTACACGCTCGGCGCCTGGGTGAGGTAGCCGATCTTGTGCCGGACCGCGGGCGACCCGGCGGGGTGGCCGAGCACGGTGATCCGGCCGGACTTGACGATCTGCACGCCGACGATGGCGCGCATCAGGGTGGTCTTGCCACTGCCGCTCGGGCCGAGCAGCCCGGTGATGCTGCCCCGCGGGATGGTGCAGCTCATCCCGTGCAGCACCCGGCGCCCGCCGCGCTCGACGACCAGGTCGGCGACCTCGACCGCGTTCGCCATGGCCCCTCCAGAAGAATTCAACAGATGTTGAAGTCAACGCTAGATGAAATCTGCGCGGCGAACAACCCGTTGGTCGAGCGAACTTGACTTCGAGCGCACTCGAAGGGCAAAGCTGGAGTCCGTGACGGTTCAAGTTCAGGAAGCGTGGTCGGTCAGCGAGGCGGCGGAGCGGGTCGGGCTCACCACCCACACCCTCCGGTGGTACGAGCAGGAGGGGCTGGTCGAGCCGGTCGGGCGGGACTCGGCCGGGCGCCGGCGGTACACCCAGGAGGACCTGGACCGGCTGAACATGCTCACCTGCCTGCGCCGCACCGGCATGCCGGTGCGCGACATGCGCCGGTACGCCGAGCTGGCCCGGCTGGGCGAGGAGACCATGGCCGCCCGCCTGGCCCTGTTCCAGCAGCACCGGGAGCGGGTCCTCGCCCGCATCGCCGAGCTGCAGGAGGACCTCAAGTACATCGAGCACAAGATCGACTGGTACGCCAGCGAGATGGGAGCGGGATGCGGCAGCGCCAACTAGGCCGAGGTGGACCTTCCGTCAGCGCCATCGGCCTCGGCTGTATGGGAATGAGCTGGGCCTACGGCAAGCCGGACGACGCCGAGTCGCTGCGGACCCTGAACCGGGCTCTGGACCTCGGCGTGAACCACCTGGACACCGCGGACGTCTATGGCCTGGGGGCGAACGAGCGGTTGGTCGGCCAGGTCGCGCGGGCCCGCCGGGAGGAGGTGTTCCTGGCCACCAAGTTCGGCAACCGGTCGCGGACCGGGCAACCAGCCTTCTCCGGCTCGGCCGACTCGTTCATCGACAGCAGCCCGGAATGGGCGCGGGAGGCGTGCGACGCCTCGCTCTCGCGGCTGGGCATCGACACCATCGACCTGTACTACCTGCACCGGCGCAATCCGCAGGTGCCGATCGAGGACACCGTCGGCGCGATGGCGGCACTGGTGGACGCGGGCAAGGTGCGCTACCTGGGCCTGTCCGAGGTGAGCCCGGCCACCCTGCGGGCCGCGCACGCGGTACACCCGATCGCCGCCGTGCAGCTGGAGTACTCGCTGTTCACCCGGGACGTGGTCGAGGGCGAGATGCTGGACACCTGCCGCGAGCTGGGGGTGGCCGTGGTCGCGTACTCGCCGGTCGGCCGCGGCTGGCTCACCGGCACGGTGACCTCGCCGGACCAGTTCGGCGCGGACGACTACCGCAGCTTCGGCGCACCACGGTTCAGCAAGGAGAACTTCGCCGCCAACCAGGCGCTCGCCGCGCGGGTCACGGCCGTCGCGGCGGAGATCGGTTGCACGCCGGCGCAGGCGGCGCTGGCCTGGCTGCTCGCCCAGGGCGAGGACATCCTGCCGATCCCGGGCACCAAGCGGGTGCGCTACCTGGAGGAGAACATCGCCGCCGCGGACCTGACGCTCACCGCCGACCAGTTGCGCCGGCTCACCGACGCGGTCCCGGTCGGCGCGGTCGCCGGTACCCGCTACAGCGAGGCGGCCCTTCGCCTGACCGGCCAGTGACCCGGCCGGTCACGGTCGCACCAGGCCGGTCTGGTACGCCAGGACGACGAGCTGGGCGCGATCCCTCGCGCCCAGCTTCACCATCGCGCGACTGACATGGGTGCGCGCGGTCGCCGGGCTGAGGGTCAGCTCCCTGGCGATCTCCTCGTTGCTCATCCCCTGGCCCACCAGGGCGAGCACCTCCCGCTCCCGCTGGGTGAGCACGGCCAGCCGCTCGTCGGCGATGTTCTGGGCGGTCCGCGCGGCGGTGAACTGGGCGATCAGGCGGCGGGTGATCCGCGGCGCGAGCAGCGCCTCGCCCGCCGCCACCACCCGGACCGCGTGCAGCAGCTCGGCCGGACCGCTGTCCTTGAGCAGGAAGCCGCTGGCGCCGGCCGCCAGCGCCTCGAAGACGTACTCGTCCGTGTCGTAGGTGGTGAGGATCAGCACCTTGACCCGTTCCAGGCCGCGCATGCCGGCGATCTGCGCGGTCGCCTTGATGCCGTCCAGGACGGGCATGCGGATGTCCATCAGCACCACGTCCGGGCGGTGTGCCCGGGCCAGCTCCACCGCCTCGGCGCCGGTGGCCGCCTCGCCCACCACCGTGATGTCGTCTTCCAGGTCGAGCAGCATGGTGAACCCGGTGCGCACCAGCACCTGGTCGTCGGCGACCAGGACCCGGATCTTTGGCGCGGTCATCCACCCACCCCGTCCGGCCCGCCGGGGTGCACCTCCGCCAGAGCGCTTCCGGGCTCCGGCAGCGGCAGCCGGGCGTAGACGGCAAACCCGCCGCCGGGGCGCGGACCGGCGGTCAGCTCGCCGCCGAGCAGCGCGCAGCGCTCCCGCATGCCCGCGATGCCCCGTCCGGTGCCGTGGTCCACTGTGCCGTGGCCTCCGGTCTCCGGCCCGCGGTCGCCCGACTCCGGCCGGCGGCATGTCTCCGGCCCGCCGGGCGCCCCGGAGGGTTCCGCCGGCCGGCCGCCGCACCCGTCGTCGGTGACCCGGATCCGCAGTTCGTTCCCCCCGTACTCGACATTGATCGTGACCCGCGCCGGCCCGGCGTGCCGGATCACATTCGTGATCGACTCCTGCACGATGCGGTAGGCGGCGCGGTCCACCGGCCCGGGCAGCTCCGGGGGCGGCGAAGGCACCTCGACCTTGACATCCAGCCCGGCCTCCCGGGCCAGGCCGGCGAGCTCCTCGATCCGGTCGAGGCCTGGAGCCGGCGCCCGCGCGTCGTCGGCCTGCCGCAGCAGGCCGAGCGTGGCGCGCAGCTCCCGCAGCGCCCGCGCGCTGGTCTGCTCTATCGTCAGCAGCGTCTCGCGGACCTGCTGCGGCCGCTTGTCCAGCACGTGCGCGGTCACGCCGGCCTGCACGTTGATGATGGCGATCGCGTGCGCCACCGTGTCGTGCACCTCGCGGGCGATGTGCAGCCGCTCGGCGTCCACCCGGCGCCGGGCCTCCTCCTCGCGGGTCCGCTCGGCCCGCTCGGCCCGCTCCTGGGCCTCGATCGCCAGTTCGCGCTTCATCCGCACGGACTCGCCGAGCACGGCCGCCATGACGGCGGTGCCGATCCGGAAGAACAGCCACCCGAGGTCCTCGGGTGGGTGCACGACCGCGAAGGCCAGCCAGGCGGTGACGAGCACCGCAACGCCAACCGACGCGACCTGCAGCGACCGGTGCCCATCGCCGTACGCGGTCAGGGTGTAGAGGGCGACGAACACCGCGACCCAGTTCGGCCCGTCCGGGTAGCCGGCGCCGTAGTACAGCATGCTCGCCGCTGCCTCCACTGCGAACAGTGCGACCGGCCACCGGCGCCGGAACACCAGCGCGAGCCCAGTGACGACCAGCAGTACCGCGTGCGCGTAGTAGCCGAAACGGTCCAGGTCCGCCAGCTCCTGATGGGTGGCTATGCGGCGGGTGCCCTGCACCTGCATGGCGGCGACGAACAGCGCGAGGAGGGCGTCCTGCACCCGGACCGGCAGGCGCAGCCGGGCAGTGAACGCGGCCATGGCGCGATGGTAGCCGCGGGTCGCGGCGCCTAGATCCATCCTGTGGCGGAGCCGGCTACGTCAGCGGGCGTACGCACGACCGGCCGAAACCGCGCCCATTTACGTACTCGCCGGCCGTTTCCCAGCGGACGCTTCGCCGCTGTCCGGCGGCAAAGATCGGCCTGTCGAAAGGAGTACGCCATGCGCAAGCTCTTCGTCGCCGTCTCGGTCCTGCTGTTCCTGGCCGTGCTGGCGCAGTTCTACCTGGCCGGGATGGGCGCGTTCGACCGGCCGCAGGACGACAGCTCGTTCGCGCCGCACCGGGTCGTCGGGATGGCGGTCATTCCGCTGCTGTCCGTGCTGGCGACGGTCGCGGCGGCGCTGGCCCGCGCGCCGGGCCGGCTGATCGGGCTGTCGATAGCGCCGTTCGGACTGGTCGTGGTCCAGGTGCTGATCGTCACGATCGGGGACGCGGTCGCCGGGGGAGGGGATGCGGACACCTCCGCGGCGTCGCTGGTCGTGCTGGGCCTGCACGCGGTGAATGGGCTGTTCCTGCTGGGCGTCGCCGCCCAGGTGATGCGCCGGGCGCGAGCGCTGGCCGCCACCGCCCCGGCGCCCGCGCCCGCGCCCGCCGCGGGGGCGCGCGCGCCCCCCCAGCCCCCCAAAAAAAA
>JADGHA010000602.1 GCA_019689695.1 Micromonosporaceae bacterium
CCACGGCGCCGTCCAGTAGTGGATCTCGGTGACCATCGCGGTCCAGTCCGTCCGGATGAGGGCCACGTGGCCGACGAGCCGCGACTCGCCGCGCCGGACGGCGGCGAAGCTCGCCGCGGCGCCGGCCCGACGCTGCGCCTCCACCCCGGTGGTGCACCACGCGGCGGCCGTTTCGAGGCCGGCGCCGGCGGTCGGTAGCCCGACCGGAGCGAACCGCAGGTACGTCTCGTCGTTCCACACCGCGTGTACGTCGCCGGCGTCGCCTGGCTCGAACGGCCGCAGCTCCAGCCGCTCGGTCGACAGGCTGATCCGCGGAAACACATGATCCGCCACGCGAGCTCCTCGGGGTTCGACCAGGGTTGGGTGCTTGGCTGGGGCGACAATAAGTGCACCCGGACCAGTGCCCGAAGTCCGGCCGGTAGCCTGGCTGGTATGACGGTTGCCGTGCGGGTGATCCCGTGCCTGGACGTCGACGCCGGGCGGGTGGTCAAGGGCGTGAACTTTGCCAACCTCAGGGACGCCGGTGACCCGGTCGAGCTGGCCGCAGCCTACGACGCGGCCGGCGCCGACGAGCTGACCTTCCTCGACGTGACCGCCTCCGCGGACGGCCGCGGCACCATGCTGGACGTGGTCCGGCGGACCGCGGAGAGCGTCTTCATCCCGCTCACCGTCGGCGGTGGGGTGCGGTCGGTGGCCGACGTGGACGTGCTGCTGCGCGCGGGCGCGGACAAGATCGGCGTGAACACGGCGGCGGTGGAGCGGCCGGAGCTGATCGCCGACATCGCCGAGCGGTTCGGTCGCCAGGTCCTGGTGCTGTCGCTGGACGTACGGCGCAACGGCGACGGGTTCGAGGTGACCACCCACGGCGGGCGGCGCGGCACCGGCATGGACGCGATCCAGTGGGCGCGGCGCGGCGCCGAGCTCGGGGCGGGGGAGATCCTGCTCAACTCGATGGACGCCGACGGCACCAAGAACGGCTTCGACCTGGAGCTGATCCGCGCGGTGCGAGAGGTGGTGGAGGTCCCCGTGATCGCCAGCGGCGGGGCGGGGGACGTGGCGCACTTCCCGCCCGCGGTCGGCGCGGGCGCCGACGCCGTGCTCGCCGCGAGCGTCTTCCACTTCGGCGAGGTGGAGATCCGGGCGGTGAAGGAGGCGCTCCGGGAGGCGGGCCACCCCGTCCGGTGAGGCGGCCGCGCGGTGTGGCCACCCCGTCCGGCTGACGCGGGCCCGGTGCGGCGGCCAGCCGTCCGGTGCGGTGGGTTGGTCAGGCGGGCGCGGGGGCATGTCCGGCCGGGCGCACCGTGAACAGCGGGATGAACATGTGCGCCAGCGGGCCGATGCTGACCGCGTAGAGCACCGTGCCCACGCCGACCGTGCCGCCGAGCAGCCAGCCGACGGCCAGTACGGTGACCTCGATGACGGTGCGGACCAGCCGGATGGATCGGCCGGGTTTGCGGGCCACGAATCCGGTCATCAGCCCGTCACGCGGGCCGGGGCCCAGGCGTGCTCCGATGTAGAGCCCGGTGGCGACTCCGTTGCCGACGATGCCGGCGACGAGGAAGGCCACCCGCACGGCGAGCAGGTCGGGCGCGGGCAGCAGGTCCAGGGCGCCGTCGACGGCCAGGCCGATGACGATGACGTTGCTCACCGTGCCGACGCCGGGCCGCTGGCGCAGCGGGATCCACAGCAGCAGGACGACGGCGCCGACGCCGATGACGACCCAGCCGAAGCGCAGGCCGGTGACCTCGGCCAGGCCCTGGTGGAACACATCCCAGGGGTCCAGACCGAGCGCCGATTTGATCATCAACGCCATGCTGGCGCCGTAGAGCACCAGACCCACCTGAAGCTGAACGAACCGGCGCAGAACATGCTTGCTGAACCCCGTCACTCGTGCCACTCTTAAGGCCAATAGCCGCGCGATCAAAGGCCAATTAGGGGGTAGTGGCCTTGATGACCGTGATACGAGGCAGCCAATTGGCCCGACTGCTCGGCCGGTGGCACGCCCTGCCTGGCCAGCGCCGGCGCCCGGACTATGCCGCGCTCGCCAGCGCCGTCCGGGGCCTGCTCGCCGACGGGCGGCTCCCGCTGGGCGCACGCCTGCCCGCCGAGCGGGAGCTGGCCGAGGCGCTGGGCATCAGCCGCACCACGATCTCGGCCGCGTACCGCGAGCTGCGCGAGTCCGGCCACCTGGCCAGCCGGCGCGGCGCGGGCAGCTGGACCACCCTGCCGGAGGGGCACCGGGTGGCCAGCACGGG
>JADGHA010000603.1 GCA_019689695.1 Micromonosporaceae bacterium
CCCCGGGGCCGTCCCGCCCCGCGACCCGTTGGGTCCGGCGAAACCGGTCCCGGGCAGTGTGGTCAGGGCCGCCTTGCGATTCTCGTGGAAGGACAGGATCTGTAGCTCGATCGCGAGGTCGACCTTGCGGACGTCAACGCCGTCCGGTACCGACAGCACGCACGGCGCGAAGTTCAGGATACTGGTCACACCCGCCGCAACGAGCCGATCTGCCACGGACTGTGCGGCGGATGCCGGGGTGGCGATCACGCCGATCGAGATCGACTCCCGCGCGGCGATCTCCGGCAGCTCGTCGATGTGCCGGACGGTCAAGCCGTTGATCTTCTCCCCGATCCGGGCCGGGTCGGCGTCCAGCAGCGCCGCGATGCGGAAACCGCGGCTGGCGAAGCCGGCGTAGCCGGCCAGCGCGTGGCCGAGGTTACCGATCCCGACCAGGGCCACCGCGCGCCGCTGGGTGAGGCCGAGCACGTGCTCGATCTGCGCGATCAGCAGGGCTACGTCGTACCCCACGCCCCGGGTACCGTACGAGCCGAGGTGCGACAGATCCTTGCGCAGCTTGGCCGAGTTGACCCCGGCCGCGCTCGCCAGGCCCTCGCTGGAGACGGTGTCGTGGCCCGTCTCGGCCAGGTTGTGCAGCGCCCGCAGGTACTCGGGGAGCCGGGCCACGGTCGCCTCCGGCAGATCCGGGAAGTCCGGCCCGGCGGAGGTGGAGACGGGGTGGTCGTGACTCATGGGACTCCAGCGCAGGTGGTCGTACCGAGTTACCAGGGTAGGCGCTTGTGAAGTGGTGCACAAATCGCGATCTTGAGAGGTGGGGCCAGCCCTACCGCGAACACGCTGGTCCGCCGGATGGGACCCGAACCAGGTGATGCCTACCGTCGATGGCATGACCGCCGCCCCCACGACGGCCGCCCCGGCACGGCCCGAGCGCGTCGGCATCCTGCGGCAGCTCGGCGTCGACACCGGGTACACCCTGCTCGGCTTCCCGATCGCCACGGCTGGCTTCGTGCTCATCGTGACCGGCGTAACCACCGGGGTCAGCATGATCTCCACACTGGTCGGCGTGCCGATCCTGGTCGGCACCCTGTACGCCGCCCGCTTCTTCGCCGACATCGAGCGCCTGCGCATCCCGGCCGTGCTGCGCCGTCCGCGTACCCGCCCCACCTACCGCACACCGGAACCGGGGGACGGCGCGTGGAAGCGGATGGTCAACGCGCTCACCCAGACCCAGTTCTGGCTCGATGTGGCGCACGCCGTCCTGTCCTTCCCCATCGCGGTGACCACCTTCTGCGTGGTGCTGACCTGGTGGTCCGTGGCGGTCGGCGGCTCCCTCACGGTTCTCTGGGACTGGAGCATCCCGCGCAGCCCGGACGACCGGTCGCTGGCCGAGCTGATCGGGCTCGGCGACGGTGCCGTCGCCCGGGTCGGCCTGCAGACCGCGATCGGCCTGTTCTGCCTGGTCACCCTCCCGGCCGTGGTCCGCGGCTGTGCGCTGCTGCAGGCCGGGTTCAGCCGCTCCCTGCTCACCGGCGTGGCGGAGATGCGCCAGCAGATCACCGTACTGACCGAGCAGAAGGCGGCCGCGGTCAACGCCGAGGCGACCGCGCTGCGCCGGCTGGAGCGGGACATCCACGACGGTCCCCAGCAACGGCTGGTCCGGCTCGCGATGGACCTGGGCCGGGCCCGACAGCAACTGGACACCGACCCCGCGGCGGCGCGGCACACCCTCGACGAGGCGCTCAACCAGGCCAGGGAGACGCTGGACGAGCTGCGCGCCCTCTCCCGCGGCATCGCGCCGCCGGTGCTCACCGACCGCGGCCTGCCCAGCGCGCTGGCCGCGCTGGCCGGCCGGTGCACGGTGCCGGTCGAGCTCTCCGTCGACCCCGCGCTCGGTACCCCGGAGGGCCGGCTCGACCCGGCGGTGGAGAACACCGCGTACTTCGCGGTGGCCGAGGCGCTGACCAACGTGGCCAAGCACAGCGGCGCGGCGAACTGCTGGGTCACCGTGGCACACGGACCCGGGCGGCTGGGCATCCAGGTCATCGACGACGGCGACGGCGGCGCGCACGTGAGCAAGGGCCACGGGCTGGCCGGGCTCTCCGACCGGGTCCGGGCCACCGGTGGCACCCTGGTCGTGGTCAGCCCGGCCGGCGGGCCGACCGAGGTGCGGGTGGAGCTGCCCTGCTAGGGGCGGGAGTGGGGGGACAGTGCTGAGGGTGGTCGTCGCGGACGACGCGGTC
>JADGHA010000604.1 GCA_019689695.1 Micromonosporaceae bacterium
GGTCGGTGGGGTGCGCCAGCGCCCCTCCGGAGCCCTGTCCGGGGGTGGCGCGGACCGCGGCGACCAGCACCCGGCGCAGCCGGTCCGGCAGCTCGCCCGGGGCCGCCTCCTCGGTGCCGTCGCTGACCAGCCGCAGGCGCAGCCGGCCCTCGGTGAGGGTGCCGGTCTTGTCGAAGCAGAGCGCCTGCACCCGGCCGAGGGACTCCAGGGTGGACGGATTGCGGACCAGCACACCCCGGCGGGACAGCCGGCGGGCGGCGGACAGCTGGGCCACGGTGGCCACCGATGGCAGCCCTTCCGGCACGGACGCTACCGCGAGCGAGACCGCCGGGTTGAGCGCCCGGCCCATCGGCAGCCCGCGCAGCAGGTTGGTGGCGAGCAGCAGCACACCGGCGCCGGCGGACAGCGGCAGCACGGATCTGGTCAGCTCCTGCAGGTGGCCCTGCACGCCGCTGGGCCGCGGCGTCTCGGCCGACTGCTCGGCGCGGCTGGCCTCGGTGTCCGGCCCGGTGGCGACCACCGCGGCAAGGGCGTGCCCGGCGGCCACCGCGGTCCCCTCGTAGAGCATGCTGGTCCGGTCGGCCGGCACCCGCGCGGTGCTCGCCCGGGCGTTCTTCGCCACCGGCATCGACTCGCCGGTCAGGTTCGCCTCGTCGGCCTCCAGCCCGACCGCCTCGACGATCCGCAGGTCGGCCGGGACCGCGTCGCCGGCACGCAGTTCGACGATGTCCCCGGGGACGATCTCGTCGGTGCTGGCGGTGACCGGCTCGCCGTCGCGCAGCAGCCGGACCGGGAGCGAGGTGTGTGCGGCCAGCCGCCGCACCGCGCGGTCCGCGCCGAGCCGCTGGGCGCCGCCGACCAGCGAGTTGACCGCCACCACGCCGCCGATCAGCGCGGCGTCCAGTGTGGAGCCGACCGCCGCGGCGAGGCCGGCGCCGGCGGCCAGCGCCGGCGTGAGCGGGTTGGCCAGCTCCTCGGCGACCGCCCGGCCCAGTCCCGACGGCTGCGGCTGCGCATCGCCGGCGGCGGGCCGGCGGTGCGCGGCCTCCTCCCCGGCCAGGCCGCGCAGCGAGGAGCGCAGCCGGTCGAGCACCTCGCGGACCGGTATCGCGTGCCACGGGTTGCGGTCCACCGGCCTGGGAGGGTGCATCCGGGCCACCGGGTCGGCCCGCCACAACCCGGCGGCGATACCGGCCAGCGCGGCGAAGTTGGAGCCGAGCAGCGCGTGGTGACCGGCCCGGGACGGCGGGCTGGCCAAGCCGATGACGGTGGCGGCGGCCGCCTCGTACGCGGCGATCCGGGTGCCGTCGGCGGCGGCCTGCCGGGCCGCGGGCACGGCGGCGAGCAGCTGGACCGCGTGGCTCAGGCCCGGCCCGCAGAACAGGTGACCGGTGCCGCGGCGGGCACGCGTACCGGAGTCCGGGCCGGCGACCGCGATGCCGATGTCGGCGGCGGCGAGGGCGGGCCGGCCATGCTGGGCGACCAGCACCACACCGCGGCCGTCCGCCTGCAGCCGGCGCACGGACTCGCCGAGCTTGCCGCCCGCGGGCACGGTGCCGGTGACCGCCAACCGGCGGTCCAGCCGGCTGCCCACCCCGGCCACCAGCACATCGCCCACTCCGGCCGCCGCCGCGACCAGCGCTTCGGCATACGGGTCGAGCTCCGGCAGCAGGGACACCACCGCGACCGGCCGGTTGCCCTTGCTGAGGGTGGCCAGCTTCGCGCCGGCCGGCCAGTCGGCGGCGCCGCGCTCGGGGCC
Organism: Micromonosporaceae bacterium; assembly: GCA_019689695.1. GTDB lineage: Bacteria > Actinomycetota > Actinomycetes > Mycobacteriales > Micromonosporaceae > JADGHA01. The sequence goes on from JADGHA010000604.1 coordinate 1,760, forward strand.
GGTGGTCGGGCCGATCCGCCAACCGTCGCGCTCCTGCTGAGCGGCCGGGTCGGCCGGATCGAGCAGACCCAGCGCGCGGGCGTGCAGGCCGGGCGCGTCGGCGTCCCCGTCCAGCGGCACCACCTCATCGATCGACCAGCGGCCGGTGACGAGCAACCCGGCCTCGAGCACGACCGTGTCCACCTGATCCAGCCGCCGCAGCGCGCGCGGGTCGTCCACCACGATGTCGTGCTCGGCCACCGACCGGCCGATCCGGGCGGCGAACGACTCCTTCGCCAGCCGGGCCGGCTTGGCGCTGCCGGCGGCGAGCGCCGCCGCCGACAGGTGGGGTCGGACCGCGAGCAACCCGCCGGCCCATCCGGCGCCGGCGGCCGCCGCGGCCCGGGCGGCGTACCGCTCGACCGGCCCGTCCGGCAGGGGCCGGGGCCGGCCCGCGGAGACTGCCGTGTCCTCCAGTTCCGGTCCGTCTGGTGTGAACAG
>JADGHA010000605.1 GCA_019689695.1 Micromonosporaceae bacterium
TGCACGCCGCCGGGTGCGAGGTGATCGTGGCCGACCTCACCACTGACGAGGCCCGCCAGGCCGGAGCCCACGTGGTCCGGGTCCTTGTGCCGCAGGCCACGAACGGCCCGCCATCGCTCAGGCGGCTGACCGATCCGCGTTCGCCTGGGGGATGCCCTGGATCGAGGCGTGCCTGGAGCCGACCGACCTCCGGGTGGGACCGGTGGTGGTTCCCGGCCGCACCGCCTGCTACCAGTGCTTCCTCAACCGCCGGCGGCAGCACCAGCGGACGCATCCGGCGCCAGCCTCCGGCAAGCACCCGTCGGGGTTCGGCGCCCACCACGCCGGGATCGCGGCCGCGTTGACCCGCCAGGCGATCGGTGAGGCCCTTGGTGCCCCGGATCCGGACCGGCTCGGTGGGACGGTGCGCCGCTTCAACCTGGTCACCGGCGCCACCAACCGCAGCGGGGTGCTCGCCGTCGACCGCTGCCCCCGCTGCCGGGAGCGGGCCACCAGCGAACACCTGTGGCAGCGGCTGGCCGCATGGAAGGAGTCGATGTGAAGGGCGAGAGCGTGATCACCGCCGAGCAGATCGGCCAGGCCGCAAGACATGATCCACAGCTCCGAGTGCCGGTCCGGCCGCGCGTCCGCCGCGGGCTGGTCGTCACGGTCGGCGCTGGTGAGGTCATTGTGGAGGGCGGCCCCAAACGGCAGCTCTTCCGGGGCAGGTCGGCCACCGAGCTGCTCCCGAGGCTGCTGGAGCTCTCCGATGGGCAACGCGACCACGCCGCGTTAGCGGCGGAGCTCGGGGTTCCCGAGGAGATCGTGTTCAAGTCACTGTCCCTGTTGTGGACGTGCGGTGTGGTCGAAGAGGGAACCCCGGAGGGGCCGCCGGTCCGACACCCTCGCGGACGTGCTCTCCCGGCTGGGGGACTCCACCGGCGCGAACCCGGCGTGGGAGCAGGCGGCCGCGCGTTTGCAGGCCGCGCGCGTCGAGGCGTTCGGCGATCCGGCGCTCATCCGGATGCTCCAGGGTGAGCTCGCCGACTCACTGCGCGTCCAGGCGGCGGAGGGCTCCACCCCGCAGCCGGCCACGACTCTGGCGATCTGTTTCGGTGAACCGGGCGCGGCGCTGGCCGGCCACTGCTGGGAGAAGAACATTCCGCTGCTCCGGCTGCGCCTCGCCGGTCGGAGGGCCATCCTCGGCCCGCTGGTGCACCCGGCGTACACCCCGTGCGCGGAGTGCTTGACCGCCGAGGATCCGATCGACGAGCGAGAGCCGGTCGCCGGGGACGCTCCCCTAGCGGTGGCGCTGTTCGCCCGCGAGGTGTTCGCGCTCATCTCCCGCGCGGTGCCGTCGGTGCTCCCGGTGCGCTGGAGATCGGTGGACCTGGACACGCTGGCCTATTCGGAGCACTCTTCCGCCACTCGTCCCGGATGCCCGCGGTGCTCGATCGCGGAAGAGGCCACGGTCGGCCGGGCCTCGCTCGCGGCCCGTTACGAGGCGGCGGTCGCCCTGCCGCCGAAGCCGTTCGCCGACGTCAAGGCCCATCAAGCCCACTACAAGCCGTCGAACATGGCGTTGCAGCAGCGGTCGAAGTCCTGGCCGGTCGCGCCGATCGTGCCGCTGCCGCGCCCACCGCTGGAGCGGCTGGAGACCCCGTCCCCGGGAGCCGCCACGCTGGGCGGCGAGGAGCTGTCCCTCCTCCTGATGATGATGGCGGGCATCCAGCAGCGGACCGAGCAGCGGGTCTACCGGTGGACCGCGAGCGGCGGCAACATCGGCTCGGTCACCCCCTACGTGGTGATCCGCGACGTGGCGGGCTTCGAACCGGGGATCTACGGCTACGCGCTGGCCGAGCACCGCCTGGCCCGCCTATCGCCGCACGCCGAGGAGGTCCCCGGGGATGCGCCGGTCACCCTCATGCTGACCGGGGACTTCCCCAAGGTCGCCCAGAAGTACGGCGCCTTCGCACTGCGGATCGTGCTCCTCGACTCCGGCTGTGCTCAGGCCACGGCCCGCAGCGTCGCCCGCGCGCTCGGCCTCCGCTTGCGGCCTCGTTTCACGTGGAACGACGAGGCGATCAGCCGCGCGCTCGGGACCCAGCTCGACAGCGAACCCATCATCGCCGTTCTCGACCTCGGAGGCAAGGCGTGAGCAGCCCGCTCGATCTGGCATCGGAGCTGATCCGCTCGTTCGCCGTCCCCGCCGGGCCGGCGGAATCGCACCATCCTCGGGCCGGCGCTGCGGAAC
>JADGHA010000606.1 GCA_019689695.1 Micromonosporaceae bacterium
GCCTAGCCGAGGGCCTTGAGGAACGTGGCGGCGATCGGGGCGGCGACCTTGCCGCCCATGCCGCCGCCCTCGACGACCACGGCGAAGGCGAGATCGCCCCGGTAGCCGATGAACCAGGCGTGCATGCCGAGCTCGGGGCCGGTGCCGAACTCGGCCGACCCGGTCTTGCCCGCCGTACCGGAGGGGAGCCCGGCCCCGCGAGCGGTGCCCTCGGTGACCACGGCCCGCATCATCGCCCGCAAGTGCGCGACCACCTCGTCCGGCAGCTTCTTGGGGGTCGCCTTCTGCTTCAGGGACCGCACCAGGGTGGGCGGCCGCCACGTGCCATCGGCCACGGCGGCGGCGACCGACGCCATCACGAGCGGGCTCGCGGTGATGCGCGCCTGCCCGAACGACTCGGCGGCGAGCTCGGCGTCGCTCTCCGCCCTGGGCATGCTCCCGGAGACCGCGGGCACCCCGATGTTCAGCGGCTGGTTGAACCCGAACGAGCCGGCGAGCTCGTGCAGCTTCTTCGCGCCGAGCCGGGAGGCGGCGAGCGGGGCGAACGTGGTGTTGCACGAGTGCGCGAACGCCTCACGGAGGCTGACCGAGCCGAACGACTCGTAATCGGAGTTGCGGATCCGCAGGCCGCCGACGATGACCGTCTTGGGGCAGGTGACCCGCGAGGACGGGGTGAGGCCCGTGCCGAGCAGCCCGGCCGCGGTGATCGCCTTGAACGTCGACCCGGGCGGGTAGCGGCCCTCCAGCGCCCGGTTGAACCCCCCGCGGTTGTTGGCGACCGCGAGGATCTCCCCGGTCGAGGGGCGGACCGCGACCAGCGCGGCCGGCTCCTCGACGTTCCGCACCGCGTCGGCCGCCGCCCGTTGCACGCGGAGGTCGAGCGTGGTCCGCAGCTCCTCGCCGGGCGTCCCTTCGAACCGGTGCAGGGTCTCCGTCGAGGAGCCGACCGCCTGGATCTCAATGGTGGGGGTGCCCGCGAGCCGCCGTTCGAAGGTCGCCTGGAGCCCGGCCCGGCCCACCAGGTCGCGCACCCGGTACGGCGGGCCGAGCCGCTTCACGTCCTTGGCGGTCGCCTTGTCGAGGTAGCCGACGAGCTGCTGAACGGATCCGCCGACGTCACCGCCGTCGATCCGCCGCCCGTTCGCGTCGGTGATCGCCGCCCTTGGGGGCCAGGTGACCTTGATCCGCAGCTTGGTGGCGCCGTCGAGCGCGGGGTGGACGGCGGACGGGGACCAGTCGACCTTCCAGTGCCGGTCCTTGACGGTGAGCGCGAGCCGGCCCTGGTAGGTCCACTCGCCGATGCCCTTGAGCTTCGCGGTGGCGGTGTAGGTGGCGGTGGCCTTGCCGTCGGCGGGCTCGCTCACCCGCAGGCCGGAGATGGAGACATTTGTGACGCCGAGGTTCTCGGTGAGCTGGGCGTAGGCGGCGTCGAAGCCGGGCGCGGGCGCGGCGAGCTCGGCCTTCATCGCCGCGTGATCGCCGCGCGCCCATGCGGCGGTGAACCGTTGCGCGGTCTCCAGCGGGGATCCCCGGGTGTGCAGCACGTAGTAGGCGCCGCCGCCTATCCCCGCCGCCGCCACGACGGCGACGGCTGAAACGATCGCGACCGTGCGTCCTCGTGGCACCGCGCGTACCCCCAGTCTGATCGGGATGGGCCTAAGAGCCTAACGTCGCCGCCCGCGCGCGAGGACGGCGCCTTCACCGGGAGGCGGCCTTCACGCTCGCCGCGTACCTGGGCACGTACTCCTGGCCGGACAGGCGCTGGATCGCCGCCATGACCTCGTCGGTGACCGACCTGCGGTCGCGGGCCGAGCCCGGGTCGCCGGTGAAGGTCATCGGAGGGCCGATGCGCACGCCGACCCGGACCGGCCGGGGCACCCGGCTCCCGGGTGGGAGCGCCCGGTCGGTGTTGAGCATCGCCACGGGGATCACCGGCGCCCCGGTGGTGAGCGCCAGCCAGGCCACCCCGATCTTGCCGCGGTAGAGCCGGCCGTCGGGGGAGCGGGTGCCCTCGGGGTAGATCCCGAACAGCTCACCCGCCTTGAGCACGTCCACGGCCGCCTCGAGCACGGAGCGGGCGGCCGACACGTTCTCCCGGTCGACGGCCACGGTCCCGAAGCTGCGCATCCACAGCGCGACCAGAGGGTTGCCGGTGAAGTACTCGTTCTTGGCGACGAAGCGGACCGGGCGGGGGAGCAGGGCGGGGAGGATGAACGAGTCGATCGCGGAG
>JADGHA010000607.1 GCA_019689695.1 Micromonosporaceae bacterium
AACTTGTCCCTTTTATCGGGGTACACAACTGCATGATCGGGGGGGAAACGGCGGGATCAGGGGAGGCGGGGGCCGGCAGCCCGCTGCTCGGCGAGCCAGGTCTCCACCTCGTCGGCGCGGCGCGGCAGGCCGGCCGAGAGGTTCACCGCGCCGGCCGCGGTCACCAGCACGTCGTCCTCGATGCGCACGCCGATGCCACGCAGCTCCGCCGGGACCAGCTCGTCCTCTGGCTGGAAGTACAGGCCGGGCTCCATGGTCAGCACGTAGCCCTCACCGAGCCTGCCCTCGCGGTACATCTCCTTGCGGGCCCGGGCGCAGTCGTGCACGTCGAGCCCGAGCATGTGCCCGAATCCGTGCAGCGTCCAGCGCCGGAACAGCAGCGACTCCTTGTCCAGCGCCTCCTCGACACTGACCGGCAGGATGCCCAGCCCCGCCAGGCCCTCCGCGAGCACCCGGTGCACGGTCAGCGTGACATCCTCGAACCCCACGCCCGGTTTGATCGCCTCCAGCCCGGCCTGCTGCGCGGCGTACACGATGTCGTAGACATCGCGCTGCGGCCCGCTGAACCGTCCGGAGACCGGGAGGGTCCGGGTGACGTCGGCGGTGTAGAGGTGCCGGTTCTCCACACCCATGTCGGCCAGCAGCAGATCGCCGGGCGCGATCGTGCCGTCGTTGCGCTGCCAGTGCAGGATCGTGGCGTGCGCGCCGGAGCCGACGATCGAGTTGTAACCCACCCCGTTGCCGTCGTGCCGGGCGCGCAGCCCGAACACGCCCTCGGCCAGCCGCTCGGAGACCGGCCGGTCGGCCGGCAGGATCCGGGCCACGTCCTCGAAGCCGCGGACGGTGATCTCGATCGCGTCGCACAGCTGGGCGATCTCCCACTCGTCCTTGACCAGCCTCAGCTCGGAGAGCGTGCTGGCCAGCTCGGCGTCCCGGGCGCCGCCATCGTCGTACGGGCGGACCAGCCGGTCCACGGTCGCGTCCATGCCGCGGAGCACCCTGGTCCGGGCCGGCGCGCAGTCGCCCAGCGCCCGCTCGAGGTCGGCCAGCGGCGCGGTCTGCACGCCCAGCTCGGTGGCCTTCTCGGCCAGGGTGTGCCGGCGGCCGATCCACAGCTCGCCGTAGAGCCGGTCGACGAAGAACTCGTCGGTGTCGCGGGGTGACCTCGGGCGTACGTAGAGCGTGGCATCGTGCCCGGAGCCGGTCGGCCGCATCACCAGGACGCTGTCCGGGTCGCGGTCGCCGGTGAGCCAGACGAAGTCGCTGCCGGGCCGGAACAGGTAGGTGGTGTCGTTCGCGCGGACCTTCTCCGGGCCGCTCGGGATTACCAGCGTCTCGCCCGGGAACGCGGCGGAGAGCTGGGCGCGCCGCTTGGCGTAGTGCGGCGCTTCCGGCCGAGGGCTGGCGTCGAGCGGGATGTCCCGCCATCCGCTGCGCATGAAGTCGCGCAGCCGCTGCGGGTAGTCCGGGTCGTGTGCCTGCTGCTTGGCTGGCGTCGCTGACTCAGCGGGACGCCGGGTGGCCGCCTCACTCATGATTCCGACCGTACCCGAGTGGGAGTGGCCCGCCGTGGGAAGATGGCGGCCATGTGCGGACTGCTCGCCTTCTTCAGCTCCCGCGGCGACGCCGATGCCCACGCGCAGGCGGTCGCCCAGGCGCTCGAGACGCTCCACCACCGGGGTCCGGACGAGACCGGGGCGGTCGTCATCGACCGTGACGCGGTCTTCGCGCACAAGCGCCTGTCCATCATCGACGTGGAGCTGAGCCACGAGCCGCTGCCGTACGCCGACGGGCGGTACCTGCTCACCTTCAACGGCGAGATCTACAACTACATCGAGCTGCGCGAGGAGCTGATCCGGGACTTCGGGGCCACGTTCGCCACCAACGGTGACGGCGAGGTGGTCGCCGCGGCGTACCACTACTGGGGTCCGCAGGGTGTGGCCCGGTTGCGAGGCATGTTCGCATTCGTCATCTGGGACCGGTTCGAGCGCAAGGCGTTCGGCGCCCGCGACCCGTACGGCATCAAGCCGCTGCATTACCTGCAGACCCCCGACGGCGTCTACCTCGCCTCCGAGAAGAAGGCGCTGCTGCCCTTCGCCGACTCCGCCCGCATGGGCGACGCCGGCGTGGACACCGCGAGCCTGTCGCACTACCTGACCCTGCAGTACGTGCCGGAGCCGCGGACGCTGCACCGCGGCATCAACCGGATCGGCTCCGG
>JADGHA010000608.1 GCA_019689695.1 Micromonosporaceae bacterium
GGGTCGTACCACTCGGCGGCGCGGATCGCCTTCATCGCCTCCTTGCGGGCGGCCGGGTCGAGCCGGTCCAGGAACAGCACGCCGTCCAGGTGGTCGGTCTCGTGCTGCACGCAGCGCGCCATCAGGCCGGAGCCGACCAGCCGCACCGGATCGCCGTACTCGTTGAAGCCGCTGGCGACCACGTTCATCCGCCGCTTCGTGTCGGCGTAGATGCCGGGGATGGACAGGCAGCCCTCCTCGCCGTCCTGCTCCTCCTCGTCGGGGAACTCCAGCGACGGGTTGACCAGATGGCCGACCACCTCGTCGACGTTGAACGCGAACACCCGCAGCCCCACGCCGAGCTGGGGTGCGGCCAGCCCGGCGCCGCCCGCGTCCAGCATGGTGTCGGTGAGGTCCTTGACCAGCCGACGCAGCTGCTTGTCGAAGTCCACCACGGGTTCGGCGGGGGTACGCAGGACCGGGTCCCCGAACAGGCGGATGGGCTGGACGGTCACGCGTCACTCCTTGCTGGTGGGCGAGCTTGCTGTTGGCGGGTGAGTTCCAGTCTACGGAGTGCCCGGATCTTGCTTCCGGAAGCGGCACCCCCGCCCCGTTGATCATGAGTTGAGTGCTGACAATTGCCGTTTTGCGCGCCGACCTCCTCATCAGCGGCGGGCTGGCTCGGTCAGAGCAGGTCGAGGGGATCCAGCTGGATGCGGACGGGGTCCACAGCCTTGCGGGCGCTGCGGACCGCGGCCGCCGCGTGCAGCGCGCCGGCCAGCGCCCGGCCTGCGCCGCGCGGCACCCTGATGATCATGCGCTCCCGGCGATCCTCCGTGGACTCCCCGGGCACCGGGACGGGACCGAGCAGGTCCGCCTCTTCGGGCAGCCGCGCGGCCGCGAGCAGGTCCGCGACCGCGTCCGGCGGACCGGTAACCGTGGCCACGCGGACCGCGGGCGGGAATCCGAGCGACCGGCGTTCGGCCAGCTCCCGGGCTGCCAGCCAGGCAGGGTCCCAGCGCAGCACCGCCTGCACCGCGGCGAGACCGCCGTCGGCGACCACCACCACCCGGCCGCCCGGGGCGCCCGGGCGGGCCAGCGCCGCCGCCGCCAGCCAGCGCCGGACCGTCTCCTCGGTGGCGCGCAGGTCCGCCCGGGTCAGCAGGGCCCAGGCGTCCAGCAGCAGCACCGCACCGTAGCCCCCGGCGGCGAGCGGCTCGGCGCCCGGCGTGGCGACCACCACGGAAGGTCCAGCAGGGACGGTGGCGAGGACCTCGTCGCGCCCGGACGTCCGCACCGGCACGCCGGCGAACGCGCGGCCCAGCTCCTCGGCGGTGCGCCGGGCGCCGGTCACCGCCGCGCGCAGGCGCCGGCCGCCGCAGTGCGGGCAGGCGTAGGCCGCGGCCGGGCGGCCGCACCAGCGGCAGGCGGCCACCGCGTGTGCGGAGGGCAGCTGGAGCGGCCCTGAGCAGTGCCGGCAGCGCGCCGGGGCCCGGCAGTCGGCGCAGGACACCGCGGGCAGGTAGCCCCGGCGGGGCACCTGCACCAGCACCGGCGCGCCGGACTGCAGCGCGTCCCGGGCGACCCGCCAGGCGAGGCTGGGCAGGCGGGCGGAGGCGGCCGCCGGGTCGCGGGCCAGCTGCGGGTCGTCGCCGGTCGGGCTGACCGCCGGCGCCCGCCGGCGTACCGTGTCGCGAGCCGCCACGATCTGTTTCGCCCACCCGGTCTCCACCAGCTGCTGCGCCTCGGCCGTCCGCGCGTACCCGCCGACCAGCGCGGCGGCGCCGGCCAGCTGGGCCCGGGTGAGCAGCACCTCCCTCGCGTGGGGGTAGGGCGCCCGCGGCTCGGCGTGCAGGTCGTCCCCGTCGTCCCAGATCGCCACCAGGCCGATGCTGGGCACCGGGGCGAACATGGCCGCCCGGGTGCCGACCACCACGGGGACCTGCCCGCGGCTGGCCGCCAGGAAGCGGCGGTACCGTTCGGCCGGCCCGACCGCGGCGGACAGGGCGACGTGCGGGATGGCCGCGAGCGCCGCGTCGAGCCGGTCCAGGTCGCGGGCGTCGGCGACCACCGCGACCACGCCCCGTCCACTCCGTACGGTCGCCGCGGCCGCCTCGGCGAACCGGGCCGGCCAGTCCTCGCCGGGCAGGGCCGACCAGACCGCGCGCGGCGCCCGGCCATCGGCCAGCGCGCGGAGGAAGGCGGGGCCAGCCGGGTACGCCCTGTCACTTATCCACAT
>JADGHA010000609.1 GCA_019689695.1 Micromonosporaceae bacterium
GGTGCCTGCTCCCTGGGCGCGGGGCGCGCGGGACCAGGCACCTCTGGTGGGTGTACGGCGCTCAGGCGACCTCGGCCGCCGGCCTGGCCTCGGCGACCGCCGCCCGGGCGATCTCGACCAGGCGGGCGAACGCCGGTGCGTCGTTGACCGCCAGGTCGGCCAGGATCTTGCGGTCCACCTCGACGCCGGCCAGCCGCAGGCCCTGGATCATCCGGTTGTAGGTCAGCCCGTTGGCCCGGGCCGCCGCGTTGATGCGGGTGATCCAGAGCTGGCGGAAGTCACCCTTGCGGTCACGCCGGTCCCGGTAGGCGTACTGCAGCGAGTGCAGCACCTGCTCCTTGGCCTTGCGGTACAGGCGGGAGCGCTGCCCCCGGTACCCGCTGGCACCTTCCAGGATCGTCCGGCGCTTCTTGTGGGCGTTCATTGCCCGCTTGACGCGTGCCACGTCACAACTCCTTCTTCGTCCGCGGCAGCCTCAGCGGCCGAGCAGCTTCTTGATCCGCTTCACGTCGGCCTTGGCCACCTCAACCACCCCGGTGAGCCGGCGGGTCCGCCGGGACGACTTGAGCTCCAGGTGGTGGCGCAAGCCCGCCTGCTGCGACATGATCTTGCCGCGGCCGGTGACCCGGACCCGCTTGCCGATGCCGCTGTGGTTCTTCATCTTCGGCATGTGAACGCCTGTCTCCCTCGTGGCCCTACTACCGCGCTGTCCCGCCGCCGGCGGCACTGTTCGCCGCCGGGGCCGGGGCCTTGGCCCCGTCCTCGCGGCCCCGCGGTGGCACGCCCGCCTTGGCGGTCGCCGCGGCCTTGGTAGCCCGGTGCGGGGCCAGCACCATGATCATGTTTCGGCCGTCCTGCTTCGGTGCGGCCTCCACGTAGCCCAGGTCCGCGATCTCCTGCGAGAGCCGGTCCAGCAACCGGCGCCCCAGCTCGGGGCGGCTCTGCTCGCGGCCGCGGAACATGATCGTCACCTTGACCTTGTCGCCCGCCTTGAGAAACCGCACCACGTGACCCTTCTTGGTCTCGTAGTCGTGCGAGTCGATCTTCGGGCGGAGCTTCATCTCCTTGATGACGGTCTGCTGCTGGTTGCGCCGCGCCTCCCGCGCCTTGAGCGCGCTCTCGTACTTGAACTTGCCGAAGTCCATGAGCTTGCACACCGGCGGGCGCGCCATCGGCGCTACCTCGACCAGGTCCAGATCGACGTCCGCGGCCAGCTGCAGGGCGCGCTCCAGCGGGACGATGCCCACCTGCTCACCCTCGGGGCCGACCAGCCGGACCTCCCGAGCTCGGATCTGGTCGTTCACACGTGGTTCGACGCTGATGAGTCCTCCTTCTCTCGTCTTTCATCCGCGACCCAGAACAGCGAAAAGCCCCGACATAATGCCGGGGCCCGCTCGACCGGCCGGGTACGCGCCACGGACTTTCCTGGCACGTACGCCCGGTTCGGGCTGATGCCCGATCCGGGTGACCGGACCCGGCCGCCTCGGTGGCGACTCGGGTGGGAGCAGGCGCTCCGCTTCCTGTCCGTCACAAGTAGTAACGAATTGGTCGACCACACAAGGTTAGCAGGTCCGGGGACCCAACGCTCACTTTCCCCGGCCGGATCGAAAAGGCGCGGTCGAGCGGCCAGATCTAGCCGATCAGGTCGAGTTGGCCTGGGCTTCGGCGAGCAGGCGGCGCAGTGCCCGGACCGCGTCGAGGGCGTACTGCTTGTCCATCACCTGGACCGCCATCAGCTGCACCACCTCGTCATCGCGCAGCTCCAGGCTGGCCCAGGGCGAGCCGCGGTCGAACCGCACCGCGCGGACCACCTCCCACGGCAGGTCGTACCCGCCGACCAGGTTGCGGATCCGGATACCACGCGCGTCCGCCTCGACCCGGGGCCGGGTGAACGCCAGGATGGCCAACGCGGCGAGCACCCCGAGGCAGATCATGGCGACCTGATCGCCGGGGCGGAACACCGCCGATCCCTCTCCGGTGGATCCGCGCAGGCCGGTACCCACTGCGGTGAACACCGCCAGGACCGCCGCCGCAGCCACGCCGCAGACCACCCGGATCCGCCGCGGGCGCAGGCGCAGGACCTCTGCACCACTCACAGAAGGCCAGCGTACGCCGCACCAGCCACGATGACCGCAAGCGGTGCCGGCCGTGGATCACCGGACCGTGCGAGCGGATGTACCGGGCGCGCCTGGGTAGAGATCGGTGGGTGGA
>JADGHA010000610.1 GCA_019689695.1 Micromonosporaceae bacterium
CTCCAGGGTGAGCTCGGCCTGCAGCCGGTCGCGCTCCGCCGCGGCCGCCCGAGCCTCATCGATGGCGCGGGCGGCCTGCTCCTCCGCCGCTTGACGCCGCGCCTCGGCCTGCGCCGCCTCCGCCGTCGCCTTCGCGGCCTCGGCCATGGCCTGCGCGCGCGCCGCCTCGGCGGCCTCCGCCCGGGCGAGCGCCCGGTCCCGCTCCTCCTGGGCGAGCGCGACGGCCCGATCGCGTTCCGCCTCGGCCCGGGCCACCGCCCGGTCGCGCTCCGCCTCCGCCGCCTGGGCGCGGGCGATCGCGGCCGCCGTCGCCTGCTCGGCCTCCCGGCGGGCCCGCTGGGCGACCTCGGCCTCGGTCCGCGCGGCGGCGGCCTCCGCCCGGGCCTCGTCACGCTCCCGGAGCGCCTCCTCGGCCTCGGCCCGGGCCTGCCGTACCTCGGCCGCGGCGCGGTCGACCCGTTCGGCGAGCTCCTGCACCGCCTGCTGGCGGGCGGCCTCGGCGAGCTCGGCCCGCCGCTGGGCCTCGGCCGCCTCCTGCCGTACCCGGCGCTCGATGCTCGCCGCCTCCCGCAGCGCGGCGAGCGCCTGCTCCCGCGCGGTCTCCGCGTCGGCGAACGCGGTGTCCCGCTCGGCGAAGGCCTCCTCGGCCTGGCGGCGCGCCTCCTCCGCGTCCCGCCGGGCCGCCTCGGCGGCCTCCCGGGCCAGCCGCACCTGCTCCATGGCCTGCTCGCGCTCGGCCCGGGCGATGGCGATGCGGGTGTGCGCCTCGGCCTGGATCGCGCTGATCTTCGCCTCCACGCCCGCCGGGCTCAGCTCCTGCGCGAGCACCTGGGCGAGCGGCTCGATCGCGGCCGCCAGGCCCTTCTCCATGCGCTCGTACAGCTCTTCCGCCCTGGCCAGGGCGCCCTCCAGGCCCGGCGCGGACCGGCGCAGCTCGCGTTCCCGTTTCGCCGCCGCCTGGCAGCGCTTGTCCGGGCAGTACTCCCGCGGCCGGCCGCGCCGCGGCTGCTCCTCGATCACGGCACCGCAGTGCCGGCACGTCCTCACCGGTGCGCGGGCGGTCATGCCCGTGATTTTATCGATTTTCCAGAAACAGAAATTCAAAAAATAAGATCCATTGCAGGACGGTGAGCGAACGTGAGGTGATGCATCACTTGGGAGAAGTGCAATTCCCGCAAGTTATCCGCCCGTGACCGGTCCTCATCCATCGGATCAGGGCCCAGAACGTGCCCACCTGAGCCGCCCCCACCGCTCGCCGGCGCAGCCCTCCGGCGCGGACCGCATGACCCGGAACTTCGCCTGCGCCTTGACGAGCTCGGCGGCCGGGCCGGAGCCGCGCCATGACGCCGCACGACGAACCGCCGGATGCGGCAGCTCCACGGCGTGCAACGAGGCCGTCATCCCCGAGCCCGGCCGGCGAACGTGTCGCCGGCCGTCAGGGCAGGTCGCGCTGGACGGCCGTCGTCTCCTCGTGTTCGCGACGCCCCCGTGGGCGCTCGCCGCTCTCCTCTCCGGCGTCGATCCGAGCCCGGCTCCCGGCCGAACCCGAGCGGGCTCCCTCGTCCTACCGGGTACGCCGACCGCATGGAGACGCCGGCGTTCCGTACGGCGGTACCGGAGCCGGCGGAGCGCAACGCGAGGAGCGGCTCGCGGTGATGTGCGCGGACGGGATCATGGGCCCGGAGCTCATGGACAACATGCACGAGCAGGGCGAGCGCTTCGGTGCCGAGCCCGTCGCGGACGACGGCGGCACGCCCCGCGGCGCGGCGCCTGCGCGCGGTCCGGCGCCCGGTCGTCGTCTCCTTCTGCGCGGGAACGTGGGTCATCCGGCACGAGTGGGCGCGGTCACCGCGGCCGCCGGCCCGGCAACGAACGGCCGCGCCGATGGTGCCGCCGGTGGCCTGCGCGTCGCACGGCTCCTCGGTCTCATCCATGGTGTGGACGCCGAGGTCGCCGCTCCACCCACCGGTGCCCGGATGGCCTTGCGGGCACACCTCTCCCTCTTCTCTAGGGAGTTCTCCCCTTCTCTAGGAGGTCGGCCGGGCCGCTGACCCGGCGTGGCCGCGTGCCAGGGCGGCTCCACAGCGGCGGCGCGTCCGGTCGGAGCAGGTCCCCAGCCAGGGAGGCGGGCTGTGGACGGTGCGTCGCCGGATGAATACACAGGGTCACGATAATCGTCCACACCGCGGGCGGGCATCCGGTTCCCGC
>JADGHA010000611.1 GCA_019689695.1 Micromonosporaceae bacterium
CACCCGGGCCGCCCACCCTCGGCGGCGCCGGTCGTGGTGGTGACCGGCGTCAGCCGGTACCTCGCCGCGCACGTCGCCGCCCGGCTCGCCGCCGACCCGGCGGTGGGACGGGTCATCGGCATGGACGCCGCCGATCCGCCGGCGGAGTACGCGCCGTTGCTGGAACAGGTCGAGCTGATCGGTGCCGACCTGCGCACCGCCGGTCCGGCCATCGCGGAGCTGGGCGCCGAGGTGGTGGCGCACCTGGCCGTGCTCACCGCGCCGGACAGCCGGTCCGGCGGGCGGGCGGCGATGAAGGAACAGAACGTGATCGGCACCATGCAGCTGCTCGCCGCCTGCCAGCAGGCGCCGCGGCTGCGCAAGCTGGTGGTGCGCTCCTCGACGGCCGCCTACGGCGCCTCGTTCCGCGACCCGGCCGTGTTCACCGAGGAGACCGAGCCGCGGCAGGTCCCGCGCGGCGGCTTCGCCCGGGACATCCTGGATATCGAGGGGTACGTGCGCGGCTTCCGGCGGCGCCGCCCGGACGTGAGCGCGACCGTGCTGCGGCTCGCCCCGTTGATCGGCTCACAGGCGGACACCACGCTGACCCGCTACTTCGCCATGCCGGTGGTGCCGACCGTGCTGGGGCGCGACCCCCGGCTGCAGTTCGTTCACGTCGACGACGCGCTCGAGGTGCTCCACCGGTCCATTGTGGAGGACCACCCGGGCACCTTCAACGTGGCCGGGGCCGGCGTGCTCACCCTCTCTCAGGCGATCCGCCGGGCCGGACGCATCCCGCTGCCGGTGGTCGAGCCCGGCCTGTCCGCGGTCGCCTCGCTCGCCAAGAGCATCGGCCGGCGCGGCTTCGGCCTGGACCAGGTCGACCTGTTCGTCCACGGCCGGGTGGTGGATACCTCCGCCCTGACCCGGGAGTACGGGTTCACGCCGCGCTCCACCGCGGCCGCCTTCGACGACTTCCTGCGCGGCCACCGGCTGGGCGCGCCGGCCAGCCCGGACCGGCTCGCCGCCGCGGAGAGCGCCGTCCTCGCCGCGATCCGCCAGGTCCGGGCCACCGTCGGCAAGGACCGCGAGCCGGCCGCACAGTCCACTGCGGGCTCGCCGGCACGGGATACCGGCTGGCAGGCCACGGAAGGCGCACCATGACGTTCCCCGACGGCGGCCAGCAGACCGCACCGGGCGTGCCCGGCACCGCCGGCACTTCCCCGAACGGCCGGGCAACTGGCCGGCCGGCGCCACCATCCGCGGCGCGGCCGTCCCCGGCGCCGGCGGTCGCCGACCAACCGGGTGACGTGTGGGACCAGCGCGTCGCGCGCGTGCTGGCCTTCCTGCGCCGCCGGCTGTCCGGACAGTACGAAGTGGATGAGTTCGGCTTCGACCGGGAGCTGACCGACGCGGTCTTCCATCCGGTGCTGCGCCTGCTGTACCGGGACTGGTTCCGGACCGAGGTGTTCGGGGCCGAGCACCTGCCCGCGTCCGGCCCCGGCCTGGTGGTCGGCAACCACTCGGGCACCATCGCGGTGGACGCGCTCATGCTCTCCGTCGCGGTCCACGACGAGCACCCCGCCCACCGGTACCTGCGTCTGCTCGGCGCGGACTTCGTGTTCCGGATGCCGTTCATCTCCGAACTGGCCCGCAAGAGCGGCGGCACCGTGGCCTGCAACCCGGACGCGGAACGCCTGCTGCGCGCCGGTGAGCTGGTCGGCGTCTTCCCCGAGGGGTTCAAGGGGGTGGGCAAGCGCTACACCGAAAGGTACCGGCTGCAGCGCTTCGGCCGCGGCGGGTTCGTCTCGGCGGCGCTCCGCACCGGGACCCCGATCGTGCCCGTGGCGATCGTCGGCGCCGAGGAGATCTACCCGCTGATCGGCGACATCAAGCCGCTGGCCAGGCTGCTCGGCCTGCCGTACTTCCCGGTCACCCCGACCTTCCCGTGGCTGGGTCCGCTGGGCGCGATCCCGCTGCCCAGCAAGTGGCTGATCGAGTTCTGCGAGCCGATCGACACCCGGCCGTACCTGGACTCCGCGGACGATCCGCTGGTCGTGTTCAACCTGGCCGACCAGGTGCGCGAGACCATCCAGCAGACCCTGCACCGGCTGCTGGAGCGCCGGCCCGACCCGTTCGGCCCCTAGCGGCGCAGTGGCCAGGGGCGGGCGGCGCCGGTTCCGGTTGACCGGCGGCGGCGCCGGCGCAGCGCTGACGCCACCGCGACC
>JADGHA010000612.1 GCA_019689695.1 Micromonosporaceae bacterium
CCCAGGACACCGCCGATACCCAGGACGTGGCCGACCGCGGCGTGACCGCGGACGCGGCGGACGGCGATCCATCGCTCGCCGCCGGTGAGCCAGAGGTACTTGTCTCCCCGCTCGACGGCGGGCTGGACACCGTCGAGCGCGCCGTGGCCACCCCGAACGAGCTGCAGCCGTACGCCGAACTCGGGCTCACCGCCGACGAGTACGACCGGATCCGGCAGATCCTGGGCCGCCGGCCGACCGAGTCCGAGCTGGCCATGTACTCCGTGATGTGGAGCGAGCACTGCTCGTACAAGTCGAGCAAGGTGCACCTGCGGCAGTTCGCGGAGAAGGCGCCGGCCAGTGGCCGCCTGCTCGCCGGCATCGGCGCGAACGCCGGGGTGGTCCGGATCTCGGACCGGCTCGCGGTCACCTTCAAGATCGAGTCGCACAACCACCCGAGCTTCGTGGAGCCGTACCAGGGCGCGGCGACCGGCGTCGGCGGCATCGTCCGCGACATCCTCGCCATGGGTGCCCGGCCGGTCGCGGTGCTCGACTCGCTGCGCTTCGGCGCGGCGGACGACCCGGACGTGTCCCGGGTCCTGCCCGGTGTGGTCGCCGGTATCGGCGGCTACGGCAACTGCCTGGGCCTGCCGAACATCGGCGGCGAGCTGGTCTTCGACCCCACGTACCAGGGGAACCCCCTGGTGAACGCCGCCTGCGTGGGCGTGCTGCCGGTCGACCGGCTGCAGAGCAAGGCGGCGGTCGGGCCGGGCAATGTGGTCGTCCTGCTCGGCGCGAAGACCGGCCGGGACGGCATCGGTGGCGTGTCCGTGCTCGCTTCGGCCGCCTTCGACTCCTCGAGCGGGCAGCGCCGGCCCTCGGTGCAGGTGGGTGACCCGTTCGCGGAGAAGCTGCTGATCGAGGCCTGCCTTCAGTTGTACGAGGCCGGCCTGGTCGCCGGCATCCAGGACCTCGGCGGCGCCGGCCTCACCTGCGCGTTGTCGGAGACCAGCGCGGCCGCCGGCACCGGGATGCGGATCGCGCTGGACCAGGTGCCGCTGCGCGAGCCGTCCATGCTGCCGCACGAGATCCTGGTCAGCGAGTCGCAGGAGCGGATGCTGCTCATCGTGGAGCCGGCCAAGCTGGACCGGGTACTGGAGATCGCCGCCCGGTGGGGGGTGCCGGCCACCCCGATCGGGGAGGTGGTCGCGCCCGCGTCGCCCGGCGCGGCGGGCCGGCTGGTCATCACCTGGCACGACCAGGTCCTGGTCGACGTGCCGCCGGGCTCGCTCGCCGACGACGGCCCGGTGTACGCGCGGCCGATGCGGGAGCCGGCCGACCTGATCCTGCTGCAGGCGGACCGGGCCGAGACGCTGCCCCGCCCGGCCGACCCGGACGCGCTGCGGGAGACCGTGCTGCGCATGGTGGCCAGCCCGAACCTCTGCGACAAGAGCTGGGTCACCGAGCAGTACGACCGGTACGTGCTGGGCAACACCGTGCTGGCCCAGCCGGAGGACGCAGGGGTGTTGCGCGTCGACGAGGCGTCCGGGCTCGGGGTGGCCATCTCCTTGGACGGAAACAGCCGGTACACCCGGCTCGACCCGTACACCGGCGCGAAGCTGGCCCTGGCCGAGTCGTACCGGAACGTGGCGGTGACCGGCGCGACCCCGGTCGCGGTGACGAACTGCCTCAACTTCGGCGCGCCGGAGGACCCGGGCGTGATGTGGCAGTTCGCCGAGGTGGTCCGCGGCCTCGCGGACGGCTGCGCGGAGCTGGGCATCCCGGTGACCGGCGGGAACGTCAGCTTCTACAACCAGACCGGCGCCCAGGCGATCCATCCGACCCCGGTGGTCGGGGTCCTCGGCGTGCTGCCGGACGTGGCGCAGCGGGTGCCGATCGGCTTCCCGGCGGACGCCACCGAGGGGGACATCATCTTCCTGCTCGGCGACACCGCGGCCGAACTGTCCGGCTCGGAATGGGCGTGGGTGGTGCACGGGCACCTCGGCGGCGTGCCGCCAAAGGTCGACCTGGCCCGGGAGCGGGCGCTGGCGCAGGTGCTCGCGAGGGCGGCCAGCGTCGGCCACCTCGTCGCGGCGCACGACGTGTCCGAGGGTGGGCTGATCCAGGCCCTGGTGGAGTCCTGCCTGCGGTACGGCGTCGGTGCCACGATCGCCCTGCCCGACGACTACACCACCGGCACCATGCCGTTCCTGTACCTGCTGTC
>JADGHA010000613.1 GCA_019689695.1 Micromonosporaceae bacterium
CGCGCCGGCCCGCGGTCCCGGCGGGCGCGGGGGGGCCACACCGCCGCGCGCCTTCGCCGTACGCCGTCCCAGTGCGCGCACAGCGCGCCCAGAGCCCTTTCAAGGCCACGGAGACCACTTCTCACTGATGCTCGATAACGAACATTATGTCAAGTTGAGTCCTGAGGCCGGTGCCCGTCCCTCCCCTCGGCCCGGGCCGCTCCGCGATCCGTACCAGGCCTTGCCTCGACAGCATGGAGAGCCCTGAGCCCCGGCGCACCGTGAAGTGCCGCCTTTCCACGCCCGTCCTCCTCGCCGAGCTTCCGGCGTCCGCCGTCCTCCGCCGTGTGCTCGGCACAGCCTCGCGGGCCGGCCGGTGGTTCCCATGGCATGCGCTGGCGTACGGCGTCGAGGCCGGTCGACGTCCCGCCGGGCCGAGCCATGCCCGCGTCGCCCGCGTGCCGGCGGGACCGTGCGCGGGCGTGCCGGGCGTGTCGCGGTGCGCCGCCGGATCCGGACCGGCTCCCGGCCGGCCCCGTGCCGGGCCGGCCGTCCCTGGCACCGGCCGAGGCGGCGAGACGGGGCCGGGTTCTCCCCGCGCCACGGCGGGACGCGCGCATCCGCCGCTCCCCTGACGTCTCCCCCACACTCCGGCCCGAATTCGAACATCTGTGCGAACCGGATGGGCTGCCCATCCGGGCGGTCCGCCGTGCCCCACGGCACCGCTCCATGGAGCGATCTTCAGCGGCTGTCGCGCCGCCGTACCCGTCGGTGATCCTGAAGCACGTGCCCGGAAGAGAGCGCACCCGCGCTGACCTGGCCGTTCGGCGCCGGGCGGGCGCGGGACCGGCGCGACGGAGCCCTGTGGGAGCCGCCTGACATGACCACGACACAAGCAACGGAGGACGGAGCGTCACCGCTCGCGGCCCGCGACGGCGCGGCGCGGGATGAGCAGCGGCCCGGCCGGGCCGGGCGCCGCTGGTGCCTGGGGACACGGCTCGTGGTGGCGGCCACGGCGGTCTGGGCGATCGTGCTCACCCTGCACGTCCTGCTCGTGGACCGCTGGTGGCCGTGGCTGATCTTCGAGGTCGCGCCGCCGCTGACCATGGTGGCGGTGCCGCTGCTGCTGCTCGTCGTCACGCCGCTCGCCAGGCCGGTCCGGCGCCGGCTCTCCGTGGTCCTGGTCGTCCTGCTGCTGGCCGGGGCATACCTGGCCGGTTTCGGCCGCGGGTGGACGGCGACGCCCACCGCCGGTGGCCCGGCGGGGACGACGATCAAGGTCTTCGCCTGGAACACCAACTACTGGGACATGTCAGACGACAAGGGCGCGTTCTACGCGTTCTTGCGCCGCCAGGACGCGGACGTCTACCTCCTGCAGGAGTACCTGTACTGGGACGGCGATCGGCCGGTCCGGATCGACGACACGGCCCGGTTGCGGGCGGAGTTCCCCGGCTACCGGGTCCTCGTCCAGGGCGAGCTGCTCACCCTCACCCGGCTGCCCGTCGTCGCCGCGGACCACGCGGTCCCCGAGACGGGAGCGGACTGGTACTGGAAGGGCGGCAAGGCCCAGCGCACCGACATCCGGGTGGGCGGGCGCACGGTCTCCTTCTACAACGTGCACCTGCCGGTGCCGTTCCGGATCGGCGACAACCCGTTGAGCGGCCGGTTCTACCGGGAGCTCGCGGAACGGTGGGCGTGGCGCAACGGTGAGCTGCGCAAGCTCCGCGCGGATCTGGCCGCCAACCCCAACCCCGTCGTGGTGGCCGGCGACTTCAACTCCGCGTGGATGGAGGTCGCCCCGCTCGGCGAGGGCACCCGGTCGCACACCCCGGAGGGCTCCGTGCTGCCCGTCACCTCCTGGCCGGTCTCCGAGTACCCGTTCCCCCGGGTGTGGCGCCTCGACTGGCTGTTCACCAGCCCCGGCCTGGACGTCTCCGGATACCGCTTCACCGGGGGCGCGCCGTACTCCGACCACGAGGCCCAGGAGTTCCGCCTCACCGTCCCGGATGAGGCGCCCGCCCGGCACTCCGCCACACCCCAGACGACGGAAGGGACGCAGCGTGCCTAGACCCCGACGAATGCCCGGTGAATCCCGGCGGCCGCGCCGGGGGCGAGCCCAGGAGCCCGGCGGCCTGCGGGTCGTCATGGTCTCCCCCGACGCACCGCCCGACCCGTACGGCGGGATCGGCACGTACCTCGAAGGGCTGCTCGGCGCCATGGCGTC
>JADGHA010000052.1 GCA_019689695.1 Micromonosporaceae bacterium
CCCCCCACCCCCCCGCCCCGCCCGCCCCGGCGCGGGCGGGCGGGGGCGCCCCGGGCCCCCCGGCCCGGAACGCATCTACCGTCGCTAGCGGGCGATCTCGGTGACCCGCGACTCGCGCACCACCGTGACCCGGATCTGGCCGGGGTAGGTGAGCTCCTCCTCGATCTGCTTGGCCACGTCCCGGGCCAGCACGGCGGCGGCGATGTCGTCCACGTCCTCCGGCCGGACCATGACCCGGATCTCCCGGCCCGCCTGCATGGCGAATACCTTCTCCACCCCGGGCTTGCTTGCGGCGATCTCCTCGATCCGCTCCAGCCGCTTGACGTACGCCTCCAGGCTTTCCCGCCGGGCCCCGGGCCGCCCGCCCGAGCAGGCGTCCGACGCCTGGGTGAGCACCGCCTCGATGGTCTGCGGCGGGACCTCGTTGTGGTGCGCCTCGATCGCGTGCACCACCTCCTCCGGCTCGCCGTACTTGCGGGCCAGGTCCGCGCCGATCAGTGCGTGGCTGCCCTCCACCTCGTGGGTCAACGCCTTGCCGATGTCGTGCAGGAACGCCGAACGCTTGATGATCGCCGGATCCAGACCCAGCTCGGCCGCCATGATCCCGGCGATGTGCGCGGTCTCCACCAGATGCTTGAGGACGTTCTGGCCGTAGCTGGTCCGGTAGCGCAGCCGGCCGAGCAGGGTGACCAGCTCGGGATGGATCTCGGTGATGCCCACCTCGACCAGCGCGTCCTCGGCGGCCCGCTGGCACAGCCGTTCCACCTCGTCCTTGGCGGTCTCGAAGACCTCTTCGATGCGGTGCGGGTGGATCCGGCCGTCCAGCACCAGCTTCTCCAGCGTGAGTCGACCGATCTCCCGGCGTACCGGGTCGAAGCAGGACAACAGCACCGCCTCGGGCGTGTCGTCGATGATCAGATTCACTCCGGTCACCGACTCGAACGCGCGGATGTTGCGGCCCTCCCGCCCGATGATCCGCCCCTTCATCTCGTCGGTCGGCAGGTGCAGCACGCTGACCACGCTCTCCGCGGTCTGCTCGCTCGCCACCCGTTGGATCGCTTCAACGACGATGTGCCGGGCACGCTGCTCCGCCGTGCTGCGGGCCTCGTTCTCGATGTCGCGGACCAGCAGCACCGCCTCCCGCTTGGCCTGGTTCTCGATCGCCTCGATCAGCTCCGCCTTGGCCGCCTCAGCGGTCAGGCCGGCGATCCGCTCCAGCTCGCGGCGCTGCCGCTCCTCGGCCTCGGCCAGGGCCGCCTCCCGGCTGGCCAGCGCCGCCTCCCGGCTGGCCAGGTCGGCGGCGGTGGCCGCGATCCGGCGGTCCCGGTCGGCCAGCCGCTCGGCCTCCTCGGCGAGCAGCCGCTCCCGCTCGTCCAGCCGCTGCTGACGGCGCTCGGCGTCGGCGGCCTGCTCCTTGACGGTGGCGGCCAGCATCGCGATCTCCCGTTCGCCGCTGCGCCGCGCCGCCGCCCGGGCCTGCTCGGCGTCCTGCTCCGCCTGCTTGTGCGCCCGTTCGAGTACGGTGTCCGCCTCGGCCCGGGCGGCGTCGAGCACCCGGCGGGCCTCGGCCCGGGCGGCGGAGGCCTCGGCCTTCGCCGCGGCCGCCTCGGTCCGCGCCGCCGTCGCGGCGGCCCGTGCCTCCTCGACCGCCTCGGTCGCCTCCTCCGCCGAGCTGCGCAGTGCCGCGAGCGACCGCTCCTGGCGGTCCTTCTCGGTAAGGAGCGCCGGGTCGTCGGCCGCGATCCGGCCCGGCGGGGCACCGATGCGACGTAGGGCGCGTCTGGTGACGAAGATGCCCGCCAGGACGACGACCGCGAGGAGCAGGACCGCGCCGGCCAGCACGATCTCCAGCGTGGTCATGCGACCACCATCCCGCACAGCTGGTCAACTGCGGCGTGATCGTGGTCAGCTGTGGCGTGATCGCCTGACGTCATGGTGGTTCCCGGCTCGGGCCTGGGACCATCATGGCCGCCTGCACACACCCGGCGCGCGCTCATGACCGCCTCCCTCCACCGTTCGCACGCCACCGGGTTGTGCCCGGAGACGCACCGTGCGGGTGCGGAGACGCCCGACCGAGGCGGCTGGCCGACGGGTACGGCTCGCCAGCGGTGCTGTACGCACCGCTCGCGGCCAACGACGCTATGTCCACGCCACCGGCACGGCCGGTGCCGGTGGCGGGCCTCCACTCCGCCGAGGCGGCGAAAGTGATGCCGTACTGTTACGCGATCTATGTTGTGCGGTTGTCCCGCGATGGTCGGACGTTCTCCTCCTAGTAAAGGCGAGGCTAGGTGCCAAAGGCCTGTTCAGTCAATCCTTCATGATCACGGACCAGCCCGGACGTACCGTATGCAAGCCGGCTACCAGGAGACACTACGCCCCGTGGTTTCTCGCCGGGCCGCTGCCGGGACCGGATTCCACCGGCCTGGCAGGCACCGCCAGTCCTCCGACGATGGTGCTGGGACGGCAGCGCCGCAACCATCCGGCCGGCGGTGACGATGGCGGCGACCCGGTCCGCGGCCGCCTCCACCGTTCGCCGCCGCCGGCGAGGGTGGACGTGGCCGGCTGCCGTTCCCGGCGGCACCGCCCCGCGCCGGCGGCCAACGCTCACCGGGGTCCGTGCCGCGGGATGCCGGTCCCGGCGCAGCCGCCGTTGCGGCACGCCGTGGGCACGGCTACTCCGGCTCGATCGCGTCCGGGTCGATCTGTTCGGCGAACTCGGCCGCCTCGGCACCCTGCTCGGCCAGCGCCTCCTTCACCACCCGGAACGCCAGGCCGGCCGGGTAGCCCTTACGGGCGAGCATGCCGACCAGTCTCCGGAACACCGCTTCCGGCTCACCGGTGGTGGTACGCAACTTCCGCGCGACCAGGGCGCGGGCGGTCGCCTCCTCGGTGTCGGCGTCCAACTCCGCGAGTGCGGCGCCGACCGTCTCGGCGGCCACGCCGCGCTGGCGCAGCTCGCCGGCGAGGGCCCGCCGGGCCAGGCCGCGGCCGTGGTGCCGGCTGGACACCCAGGCGCGGGCGAACGCGGCGTCGTCGATCATGCCGACCTCGCCGTACCGGTCCAGCACCTGGCCGGCCACCTCGTCCGGGATGCCGCCGCGACGCAGCGCGGTGGCGAGCTCGGCTCGGGTGCGCGGGCGGACGGCGAGCTGGCGCAGGCAGATCTGTCTGGCCCGCTCGGCCAGGTCCTGGGTCGTCTCGGCTGGCGGCTCCTCCCGGCGGCTTCGCTTGCCGCCTGCTCGGGCGTCGGCCGCACCCACCCGATGGGTGGCAGCGCCCGCCCGAGGAGTGGCCGCAGCGGCACGGGGCGGGGCTGCGTCCCAGCCCCGCCCCGTGCGTGCGCCGCGCCGCCGTCCGGCCATCCGCGTCAGAAGTCCACCGGTGGGAGGGGCGTGCCGCTGGCCTCGTCGCTGGCCTGGCCGACGCCGAGCTTCTCCAGAATCTTCTTCTCGATCTCGGCGGCGACGTCCGGGTTCTCCTTCAGGAAGTTGCGGGCGTTCTCCTTGCCCTGGCCCAGCTGGTCACCGTCGTACGTGTACCAGGCGCCGGACTTGCGGATGATGTTCTGCTCGACACCCACGTCGATGAGCGAGCCTTCGCGCGAAATGCCCTTCCCGTACATGATGTCGAACTCGGCCTGCTTGAACGGGCTCGCGCACTTGTTCTTGACAACCTTCACCCGCGTCCGGTTTCCCACCACCTCGGTGCCGTCCTTCAGGCTCTCAATACGGCGCACATCCAGCCTGACCGACGCATAGAACTTCAGCGCCTTTCCACCGGTCGTCGTCTCCGGACTTCCGAAAAGGACGCCGATCTTCTCCCGGAGCTGGTTGATGAAGATCGCTGTGGTGTTCGAGGCGTTGAGCGCTCCGGTGATCTTCCGCAGCGCCTGGCTCATCAGCCGGGCCTGCAGGCCCACGTGGCTGTCGCCCATCTCGCCCTCGATCTCGGCGCGCGGCACCAGCGCGGCGACCGAGTCGATGACGATGACGTCCAGGGCGCCGGACCGGACCAGCATGTCCGCGATCTCCAGCGCCTGCTCTCCGGTGTCCGGCTGGGAGACCAGCAGTGCGTCGGTGTCCACCCCCAGCGCCTTGGCGTAGTCCGGGTCGAGCGCGTGCTCCGCGTCGATGAACGCCGCGATCCCGCCCGCCTTCTGAGCATTCGCCACCGCGTGCAACGCGACCGTCGTGTTGTGGGACAGCACGCCATTGGCGATGAAGCTGTGCGTCTGCGGCAGCATCACGTCGAAGGTGGGCTGGGAGCCGCCATCGGCGACCGCGACAACCTCTTCGTACGTGTAGGAGCTGTCCGCCAGCCGACCGAGATGCGCCAGAATCGCCTGGCCGGACGGGGACAGCCGCTCCCAGCGTTCGCGCCCCCACCTGACGATCTTCGCCAGGCGGTCCGGGGAACAGGTCAGGGTGGTGTCCCGCCGGAGGAGGTCGCCGGCGATGCGGTCGAACTCCCGGTCGCCACCGCAGTCGTCCCGTAGGTCCTGGATCAGACCGCTCAGGTGCGGAATGTCCGAGAACTGCGGGTCACGCGGGCTGACCCGGACGGTCCGCTCCGCCTGGGCACGGCGCCCGGCGGACCGGAAACCGATCTCGGCCAGGAAGCGGTGGGCGACCGCGGGGTCGATGGTGAGGTGCCAGGAGCCGCGCTGGTGCTGCTCGTTCTCCCGCGGCGCAGCTGCCGCCAGCGGGCCATGCGCGGAGATGGTGGCGGGGATGCCCAGCCCGTACAGCAGCAGCTGCACCTCGCGCACGAGTTGTTCGCAGGCCGTGCCGAGGCCGATCGTCGAGCCCTGGCCGATCCACCCGGCGCCCTCGAACAGCGCGGAGAGGAACGCGCGCTGGATCTTGTGCCCCCCGGTCCGCACCCGGTAGGGCACAGTCTGGCCGGACACGGTGACGTCGTCGATGCCGTACTCCTCGGCGAGCCGCTGCCGCAGCGCCACGCCGGAGGCGACGGGATCGGTGTCGCCGCGGATCCCGGCCTCGAAGAGCTGCTCCATGAGCTGGCGGTACTCGCCGCCGGCCTCGGCGTCCCAGGTGGTGGAGCGGGCGCTGGGCCCGGGCAGCGAGCCCTCGGCGACCAGGTAGCCGAGCAGCACCGCCTCGTCCTCCGACAGGCCATCGCCCTCGGCCGCCTCGGCGGCCCCGAAGGCGGCCGAGACGAGGAAGTCGCCGGGCTGGATGGTGCCCACGGTGCGCCAGGCGATGAACCCGCGCTCGGTCATCACGCGCAGCGGATGGTTCTCGGTGGCGGTGATGGTCCGCCCGGAGCGCAGGGTCAGCTTGGTCACCGGCCGGCGCCCGTTGTGGGTGAGCGCGGCGACCTGTTCCAGCTCACCCCGCTCGTTGACCATCCGCACGCCCTGCGCGGACACGTCGGTGACCCGGTTGGTGCAGCTGGCCGGCTGCCCGCACCGCCCGAAGAGCTCGGCCACCGTCTCCAGGCCGCGGTCGGTCCACAGGTATGTGTCCGCCGTGACGCACTTCCCGCTGCTCTCCGGCCCGTATATCTCCACGATCCGGCCCCGGGGCAGGCCGCCCACGCCGAGCGCCACGTCGAGGGCGATGGAACCGGTGGGGATCACCGCCATCGGGATGCTCGGCCGCTCACCCAGGCGCATCACCGAACCCTTGCCGAACTGCTTGTCGATCTGCGCCATCGCCAGGTCGAGCGCCTTGCTCTTGTCTGGCAGAGAGCTGCTTGCCGCCATAGCTGACACCCCTACGTTCGCCGCCTTCGCGGACGGCCTCGCCGATGAGCTTCTCGTCACGCGGACACGCTAGGCGCTGGGTCCGACAGAAAACAGCGCGCACGCCGTGTGCTGTGGACGAGCGCCAGCCCTGTGGACAATACCCGTACATCTGTACGACGCAACCGTGACACGCCGACAGCCCCCGGGGCGGACGAGAAGCTTGCCGCGGGCGGCGGCTGGGCCGGGCGGAGGCTGGGCCGGGCGGAGGCGAACTAGCCCGCCTGAGACGGCCCTAGCGCAGCCTGGCCGGCACCCGGTCCGGGTACGCGGCGACCACCGCCCGCCACACGTCGGCGGCCTCCATGCCGGCGTCCAGCGCCTCGTTGATGGTCCGGCCGCCGAGCTGCGGCAGCACCTGGTCGTGGGCGACGCTGGCCGCGTACGTCGCACCGAAGGCCTGCTCCAGCCGGGACCAGAAGTCGGTCAGCCGCACCGCATTCCTCCTACAACCCCAGGCCCCGCCCGATGATCTCCTTCATGATCTCGGTGGTGCCGCCGTAGATCGTCTGTACCCGGCTGTCCAGCCACGCCCTGGCCACCGGGTACTCCAGCATGTACCCGTACCCACCGTGCAGCTGCACCGCGCGGTCGGCGACCTTGTTCTGCAGCTCGGTGGTCCACCACTTGACCTTGGCCGCGTCGGTCACCGACAGCCGGCCGGCGTTGAACTCCTCAATGCAGTGGTTGAGGAAGGTCCGCGCGATGGTGACCTCGGTGTCCAGCTCGGCGAGCAGGAAGCGGTTGTGCTGGAACCGCCCGATCGGGCGGCCGAACGCCTCGCGGGTGCGGGCGTACTCCAGGGTGGTGGCGAGGATCCGCTCGGCCGCGGCGACCGCGGCGACCGCGATGCTCAGCCGCTCCCGGGGCAGGTTCGCCATCAGGTGGTAGAAGCCGTGGTTCTCGGTGCCGATCAGGTGCCCGGCCGGCACCCGGCAGTCGGTGAAGAACAGCTCGGCGGTGTCGTTCGCCTTCAGCCCGACCTTCTGCAGCCGCCGGCCACGCTCGAACCCGGGCGTGCCGCGCTCGACGGCGAACAGGCTCACCCCGTGCGCGCCCTCCTCCGGGGCGGTCTTGGCCACCACCACGACCAGGTCGGCCAGCTCGCCGTTGGTGATGAAGGTCTTCTGCCCGTTCAGCACGTACCAGTCGCCGTCGCGCACCGCAGTGGTGCGCACGCCGGCCAGGTCGCTGCCGGCGCCGGGCTCGCTCATCGCGATGGCGGTGACCAGGTCTCCGGAGCAGAAGGCGGGCAGCCACCGCTTGCGCTGCTCCTCGGTGGCCAGGTCGACCAGGTACGGCGCGACCACGTCGTTGTGCAGGGCGAACCCGAGGCCGGTGCACCCGGCGGCAATGATCTCCTCGACGAGCACCGCGTTGAACCGGAAGTCGCGCTGCCCGCCGCCGCCGTACTCCGCCGGCACGTCCATGCCGAGCAGGCCGGCGGCGCCGGCCTTGCGCCAGATGTCGCGGTCGACGATCCCGGCCGCCTCCCAGGCGTCGTGGTGCGGGACCGCCTCGCGGGCCAGGAACTCCCGGCACAGCGCCCGGAACTCCTCGTGCACGGGCTGGTAGAGGTGCTGCTCCATGGGTCGAGTCTTGCCTACAGGAGGGAAGCCACCACGCGAAGGTCGGCGACGAGACCCTGGTACATCGACTCCCGGTCGTCGGCCCGCAGCACGGCCGAGGGATGGATGGTGGCCACCAGCTTCGCCGGCTCGACGGGAAAGTCCTGCGGTCGCTGGGCGGAGTCGGGCCACGGCATCGGCACGCCGCGCGACTGGGTGACCCGGAACGACGGGCCGAGCAGCGCCTTGCCCGCGGTCGCGCCGAGCACCACCACCACGTCCGGCCGCAGCAGCGCGAACTCCGCGACCAGCCAGGGCCGGCAGGCGGCGATCTCGGCCCGGTCGGGCGTCTGGTGGATGCGCCGCTTGCCGCGCATGGTGAAGGAGAAGTGCTTGACCGCGTTGGTGATGTACAGGTCGGCCGGCTGGATGCCCGCGTCGTCCACCGCGCGGCGCAGCAGGTGGCCGGCGGGGCCGACGAAAGGCAGGCCCTGCTGGTCCTCGACGTCGCCGGGCTGCTCGCCCACCATGACCACGCGGGCGTGCGCCGCGCCTCGCCCGAACACCGTCTGCGTGGCGTTGCGGTACAGGTCGCAACCCTGGCACTGGGCCGCGGCCGTGCGCAGCTGGTCGAGCGTGCTGGCGTCCGCCGGCAGGAACGACTGCGCCCCGGGAAAGTCGGATCGTGGGTTGGTTGTCGCGGGCATACCGCTCTTTCTACCCCAAGGCGGGCCGATTCACATTCCCACCCGCACCGGCCGGGCGCGGTCGACCGCCTGGGCAACCGCGTCCGCCAGACCGTCTATATCGGACGCCTCTAGTGGACTGACCGTGATACGCAGGCCCGGTGGGCTGGCCAGCCGGTACACGGCGCCCGGCGCGACGGCGTACCCGGCCTCCCGCAGGGCCGACACCGCCCGCGTCTCGTCCGGCACCGGCACCCACACGTTGATGCCGGTCCGCCCGCGGGCCGGCAGCCCGCGCGCCCGCAGCGCGTCGAGCAGCGCGGTGCGGCGCTCGGCGTAGCTGTCCCGGGCCCGCGCGATGGTGGCGGCGACGCCGGCGTCCCGCCACAGCTCCACGACCAGCCGCTGCAGCAGCGTGGAGACCCAGCCGGAGCCCACGCGCATCCGGCCGGCCACTCTGGACACGGTCGCCTCGTCGCCGGCGAGGACGGCCAGCCGCAGGTCGGGGCCGTACGGTTTGGACACCGAGCGGAGGAACGCCCAGGTCCGGGTCGCGCCGGCGAGCGGGTGCAGCGGCACGGTGGCCAACTCCGCGGCGTGGTCGTCCTCGACGAGCAGCACCTCCGGGTGCCGGGCCAGCACCTTCCGGAGCCCCTCCGCCCGGTCGGCGGTCACCGCCGCCCCGGTGGGGTTCTGCGCCCTGGTGGTGACGATGACCGCGCCGGCGCCGACGGACAGCGCCCGCCGCAGTCCGTCCACGGTGGGGCCCTCGTCGTCGACCGGCACCGGCACCGGCCGCATGCCGAGCGCGGCGACCAGGTCGAGCAGGTTGGCCCAGCCCGGATCCTCCACCGCGATCCGGTCCCCCGGCCGCAGGTGCGCGGTGAGCAGCCGTTCTATGCCGTCCAGCGCGCCGCCGGTCACCGTGATGGCGGCGGCCGGTACGCCGTCGGCGCCCAACCGGTCCCGCGCGATCGCCACCAGCTCCGGCTCCGGCCCGGCGCCAGCGTAGCCGCGCGCCGGGGCACCGTCGGCCGAGATCCGGCGCAGGGCCGGGCCGAGCGCCGGCAGCAGCCGGTCGTCCGGATACCCGAGCGACAGGTCGAGCGCGCCGGGGGGCGCAGGCAGCACGGCGAAGGCACGGGTCGGCGCCACCGGTGGGCGGGCGCGGACCCGGGTGCCGTTCCGCCCGGCGGTCTCCACCAGGCCGCGCTGGCGCAGCACCTGGTACGCCCTGGCCACCGTGCCCGGGCTGACCCCGAGCGTCCTGGCCAGGTCGCGTACCGGCGGCAGGCTCGTGCCCGCGGGGAGGGCACCGTCGCGCACGCCCGACTCCACGCTCGCCGCAATCGCGGCTGCGGTCGTCCCGGTGATCTGATACTGTACTGGCACAGTTTAGAGATTGTACTAGTACTAACGCTTCGGCGCGGGCCGGAGCCGACCCGAAAGGCGGCGGGTGTAGGTGACTTTTCCGCAGACCGCCCGTACCACGGCCCTACGCGATCGGGGGAGGGTCAGCTACGAGCGGGCGACCGCGTACGCGATTCTGGACGAGGCGTACGTCTGCCACCTCGGCTTCGTCGTCGACGGTGAGCCGCGGATCCTGCCCACACTCTTCGTCCGCGTCGGCGAGACCGTCTACCTGCACGGCTCCACCGGCAGCCGGCCGCTGCTCGCCGCGCGTACCGCCGACGGGTTGCCGGTCTGCGTGACGGTGACCCTGCTGGACGGCCTGGTCTACGCCCGCTCGCAGTTCCACCACAGCGTCAACTACCGCTCGGTGGTGGCGCACGGGCGGGCCCACCTGGTGCGCGACGAGGCCGCCAAGCGCAGGGCGCTCGCCGCCCTCATCGAAAAGGTCGGGAGTGGACGGTACGCGGACAGCCGCCCGCCGACCCGCAAGGAGCTGGCCGAGACGGCGGTGCTGGCGCTGCCGCTGGAGGAGGTCTCGGTCAAGGCGCGGGTCGGCGGGGTGGCCGACGAGCCGGAGGACCTCCACCTGCCGTACTGGGCAGGCGTGGTGCCGCTGCGGCTGACGCCGGGTGTCCCGGAGCCCGACAAGGGCGTGACCGTGCCGGTGCCGGAGTACCTGCGCCCGCCGCGCTCCCCCTGGTTCACGCCGGAGCCCATGCGCGGCGAGCGGGTCATCCTGGAGCCGCTGGAAATGTCGCATGTGGACGACCTGTACGCCGCGACCGACGACCCGGAGGTCTGGCAGTACACGAGCACACCGCGTCCGCTCAGCCGGGACGAGATGGCCGCCCTCGTCGCGCACCGGCTCGCCGCGCACCATCGGGGCGAACTGGTGCCGTGGGTGCAGCGCAGCGCCGCCACCGGCGAGGTGGTGGGCACCACCTCGTACGCCAACCTCGACGAGGCGGGGCGATGCCTGGAGATCGGCTACACCGTGCTCGGCAAGCGGTGGTGGCGCACCGGGGTGAACCGGGAGGCGAAGCTGCTGCTGCTGACCCGGGCGTTCGAGCAGCTCGGGGCGGTACGCGTGGAGTGGCACACGGACCTGCGCAACGAGCGGTCGCAGCGGGCGCTGGAGGGGCTCGGCGCGGTCCGGGAAGGCGTGCGCCGCTCGTACCGGCGGCGGGCGGACGGCGCGCCACGGGACAGCGTGCTGTACGCGATGACCGCCGACGACTGGCCGGCAGCCAAGGCCCGCCTCTGCGCCCTGTCCCGCACGGACGACGCACAGGCCGGGCGCGGCTGACGCTGTCAAGACGGCTTGACAGCGTGGTGGTTGTCAAGCTACCTTGACAACGTGGAGCCGGACCAGACGCTGACCGCGGCCGCCGACCCGGCCGACCCGGAGACCGGGCTGCGCGCGGTCGCCGCGCTGCGCAAGCTGGTCGACCAACTGGAGGCGCTGCAGGTCCGCAACGCCCGCCAGCGCGGCTGGTCCTGGCAGGCCATCGCCGACGCGCTCGGCGTCACCCGGCAGGCCGTACACCAGAAGCACGCCCACCGGCTGGGCGGGTAGGAGAGCCATGTCCGAGCGATTCACCAGGGCCGCCCGGCAGGCCGTCCTGGAGGCGGTGAAGGCGGCGGGCCAGCTGACGGGGGCGGACAAGGCCGGCCACGGGCTGGTACGCCCGGAGCACCTGCTGCTCGGCGTGGCCGCCGCCAGGCAGGAGGTCGGCGCGCGGGTGCTCGCCGGGTTCGGGCTCGACGAGGCGGCCGTGCGCCGCGCGATCACCCGGCGCGACCCGCGGACCGTGCTCTCCGCCGCCGAGATGGCCGCGCTGCGCGCGGTGGGCATCGACGCGGACGAGGTCTTCCGGCGCATCGAGGAGGCCTTCGGGGACACCGCCTGGTTCCTCGCGGACGCGCCGGAAGAGCCCGTGCGTCGGCTGTTCGGCCGGCGCGGCGGCCGGTTCGGCACCGAGGCCAGGCGCGTGCTGGAGCAGAGCCTGCGCCAGGCGCTCGCGCTCAAGCACCGGCACATCGGGACCGAGCACATCCTGCTGGGCCTGCTCGCCCTCCCCCAGCCGCCGCTACCGGACCTGCTCGCCAGGCACGGCGTCACCTACGAGCAGGTGCGCCAGCGGGTGCTGGCGGCGCTGCGCCCGGCCGCCTGACCGCGCCGGTGTCAGTGGCCGCGGAACGCCTCCTCCAGCCACCACGAGCCGCGGGCCGCGGTCACCTTCGCGTCGACCAGCAGCGGGCGGTCGCGCGGCCCGGCCAGCCACTCCCGTACGCCCGCCAGATCCGCCGGTCCGCGGACGGTCATGCCGGCGCAGCCGAAGCCGCGCGCGATCGCCGCCAGATCCGTGTCCGGGAATGTGACGGTGCCCAGCGGGTGCCCGTCCGGTCCAAAGTGGTGCACCTCGGCGCCGTACGCGGCGTCGTTGTAGACCACGACGAGCAGCGGCAGCCCGAGGCGCACCGCCGTGGTCAGCTCGGCCACCGACATCAGGAAGCCGCCGTCGCCCAGCGCGGCCACCGGTAGCCGGTCGGGCCGCGCCAGCGCCGCACCGATCGCGCTGGCCAGGCCCAGCCCGATCGACTGGTACGCCTGGGTGAAGCAGAACCCGGCCACATCGGGCACGGACAGGTACATCGACGGGTAGCCCATGAAGTTGCCCGAGTCCACCGCCACCGTCCGCTGCTCGGGCAGCAGGTCGTCGAGCGCGATGCTCAGCGTGCGCGGGTCGATCCGGCCACCGCCACTGTCGTCCACATAGGAGACATCCCGCCACCGGCCCTCCGCGGCGATCCGCTCCCGCAGCGCCGGCTCCCGCCACCCCGTCGTGCGCGCGTCACCGAGATGCGCCAGTGCCGCCTCCGCGACCGCCACCACGTCACCCGCGATGCCCAGATCCACCGGACGGTGCCGGCCGAGGGCGGCCGGGTCCACGTCCACCTGGATCACGCGGGCCTCCGGCGAGATCAGCCGCCCGTGCCGGGTGGTCCACATGTTCAGCGTGCTCCCCCAGGCCACCACCAGGTCGGACCCGCGCACGAGCTCGGCGGTGAGTGGGGTGGCGAAGCCGCCGCAGACGTCCAGGTACCACGGATCGCCGGCGAACAGGCCCTTCGCGGCCGCCGAGACGGCCAGCAGGGCGCCGCCGCGGCCGGCCAGCCGGGTCAGGGCCGCCCGCGCGGCCGCGCCGCGGCGGGCCGCGCCGCGCCCGGCGACGAACACCGGCCGCCGCGCGGCACGCAACGCCTCGGCCAGCGGGCCGACGTCGGGCTCGGCCACGCCCGGCGGCCCGGCGGCCGGCTCCTCCACCGCATCGGCTCCGGCCGGCATGGCCTGCAGGTCGAGCGGCAGTCCAAGCACGACGGTCCGGCCCCGCTCGGCCGCCCGGTACGCCGCCAGCGCGTCGCCGACCGCGGTCCCGGCGGCGCGTACCCGGACGTACTCCGCGCCCAGCGCGGACGCCAGGCCGGCGAGGTCGATGTGGAAGTTGGAGTGCGGTGCGGTCGCTTCCGCGGCGAGCACCAGCATCGGGGTACGGCTCTTCGCCGCCTCGGTGATCCCGGTGAGCGCGTTGGTCACGCCCGGGCCCTGGTGCACGGAGAGCACCGCCACCTTCCCCGACACCCGGGCGTACGCGTCGGCCATGGTGGCCGCGCCGCCTTCGTGTGCGGCCGGGACGAACCGCGCGCCCGCCGCCACGAGCGCGTTGGTGAGGTGGAAGTTGCCGGAGCCGACCAGTCCGAAGGCGATCTCCACTCCGGACCTCGCGAGCGCCTCGCCCACCGCCGAGGCGACCAGCATCATGACTCCACGAGGGCGAGGACGCGCGCCGGGCTGCCCGATCCGCGCACGATGGGCAGTGGCGCGGCGATCACGACGGCTCCGGTGGGCGGCAGCGCGGCCAGGTTCTGCAGCTGGGTCAGGCCGTACTTGTCGTTGCCGAGCAGGAAGGCGTGGCAGGGGAAGGGCGGGTCGAACGAGTGGGCCGCGCCCGCGTCGGTGCCGACGGTCTCCACGCCCACGCCGAGGATCGGCGCCTGTTCGGCGAGCCACTTCGCGCACTCCGGCGAAATGCCCGGGGTGTGCCCGCCGTTGGCGAACCGCTCCTGGTCGTGCGACCGGGCGTCCCAGCCCGTCCGGTAGAGCAGCCAGCCACCGGCCGGCAGCGGCCCGTGCTCCTCCTCCCACGCCGTGATGTGGTCGACCTCCAGCAGGAAGTCCGGGTCGCCGGCCGCCTGCGCGGAGAAGTCGAGCACCGCCGCGGGCGCAACCAGCCGACGCGCCGGCACCTGGGACACGTCGGCGGCGTCCTTGCCGCTCACCCAGTGGATGGGAGCGTCGAAGTGGGTCCCGGTGTGCTCGCCGGTGGTGAAGTTGTTCCAGTACCAGGCCGGGCCGCGCTCGTCGTACCGGCTGATCTCGCTCAGCGCGAAGCGTGCGGTCTGTCCGAACGGCTCGGGCAGCGTCAGGATCGGTGTCTGCGCCGACAGCGGCGCGGTGAGGTCGATCACCTGGACGGATCCGCTGTGGATGGCGGCGACCAGATCGGACAGCAAGGCCATGCGCAGACGCTAGGGTGCCACCACCCCCGGGTCAATCCCCGCCGGCGGCGACCAGGGCGGCGCCGACGATGCCGGCGTTGTTCTGCAGCTCGGCCGGCACCACCGGCGTACGGATGTCGATGAGCGGCAGGAACTTCCCGCTCCGCTTGCTCACCCCACCCCCGATGACCAGCAGGTCGGGCCAGAACAGCCGCTCCACATGCCGCAGGTACCGCTGCACCCGGTGCGCCCATTCGGCCCAGCTGAGGCCCTTCTCCTCCCGGGCCCGCTCGGCGGCGCGCTCCTCGGCGTCGTGCCCGTGCAGCTCCAGGTGGCCGAGCTCGGTGTTCGGCAGGAGCCGGCCGTCCACGAAGACGGCGCTGCCGATGCCGGTGCCGAAGGTCAGCACGATGACCACGCCGCGCTGGCCGCGCCCGGCGCCGAACCTCATCTCGGCCACGCCGGCGGCATCCGCGTCGTTGAGTACGGTCACCGGACCGCCGACGGCGGCGCTGAGCAGCTCGGCCGCGGGCGCGTCGATCCAGGACCGGTGGAGGTTCGCCGCGGTCCTCGTCACCCCGCCCAGCACCACGCCGGGGAACGTGATCCCGATGTGGTCGGCCTCGCCGAAGCGCTTGGCCACCTCGGCCACCGCGGCCGTCACATGGTCTACGTTGGACGGTTGCGGGGTCTCCACCCGGTACCGCTGC
>JADGHA010000614.1 GCA_019689695.1 Micromonosporaceae bacterium
GTCGTCACCCGCCCGCACCCGGTTGACGGTCCGTTCCACGGTGGACCTGCTCGCCCTCGTGCCCTGCCTGCTCGGCTTCCACCCGGCCGACAGCCTGGTCGTGGTGGCGATGCGCCGGGGCCAGGTGATCTTCGCGGCCCGGGGTGACCTGCCGGCGGCCCGGGCCCCGCGGGCGGCCAGCGGGGCGCTGGCCGGCCAGCTCGCCGCGGTGGTGCGGCGGCAGGGGTGCGAGGCGGCTGTGGTCATCGGGTACGGCCCGGCCGACCGGGTCGCGGCCGCCGCTCCGGTCGGCTGCGACGCGCTTTCCCGGCAGGGCGTGCAGGTCCTCGACGCGCTGCGGGTCACCGCCGGCCGGTACTTCTCCCTGCTCTGTGCCGACCCACGGTGCTGCCCGCCGGACGGCACCGCCTTCGACGCGAGCGCCAGCCCGCTCGCCGCCGAGGCGGTCTTCGCCGGGCAGGTCGTGCTGCCGGATCGCGATGCGCTGGTCCGGCAGCTGGCGCCGGTCGGCGGCCCGGCCCGGGAGTCGATGCACCTGGCCGCCGGGCGGGCCGAGGACCGGCTGGCGCGGCTTCTCGCCGGTGCGGCGGGGGCGACCTCCGGCAAGCCGGACGCCGGCCGACCGGCTCCCGGCGGTCCTGAGACGCCGGCCGGCAGGGGGGCGGCGGCGGTGCTGCGCGCGGGCAGGGCCGCGGTGCGCCAGGCGCTGGCTCGCGGTGAGGCGGGCCAGCGGCTCACCGACGACGAGGTGGCCTGGCTGGCCCTGCTGCTGTGCCACCCGGTGGTGCGCGACTTCGCCTGGCAGCGCACCGGACCGGACGACTGGCAGATAGCACTGTGGACAGACGTGCTCCGCCGGGTCGAGCCCGACCTGGCCGCCGCGCCGGGCAGCCTGCTCGCGTTCGCCGCCTGGCGTTCGGGCTTTGGCTCCCTGGCGGGCATCGCGCTGGAGCGGGCGCTCGATGCCGACCCGGCCTACCCGATGGCGCTGGTGCTGGACGACATGCTGCGCCGCGGCCTGCCACCGTCCACGCTGGACGGCTGGCCGGCGGTCGGGCGCGGTGGGCGCCGCCCGCGCCGCCGCCGGGCCAGCGACAGCGGCGGCCGGGCGAGCCAGCGGAAGCGGCACCGGGGGGAGCAGTGCTAGGAAGTGACCCGCTGCGCGCCGGCGTAGACGTTCATCGTGCTGCCGCGCAGGAAGCCGACCAGCGTCATGCCGACCTCCTCGGCCAGGTCGACGGCGAGCGTGGTGGGCGCGGAGACCGCGGCGAGCAGCGGGATGCCCGCCATCGACGCCTTCTGGACCAGCTCAAAGCCGGCCCGGCCGGAGACCAGCAGCACGTGCCCGCGCAGCGGCAGCCGGCGCTGGCGCACCGCCCAGCCGACCACCTTGTCCACCGCGTTGTGCCGGCCCACGTCCTCGCGCACCGCGACCAGGTCGCCGGCCGGCGTGAACAGGCCGGCGGCGTGCAGCCCGCCGGTGCGTTCGAAGATGCGCTGCGCGGCGCGCAGGCGGTCGGGCAGGGTGGCCAGCGTGGCGGCGGCGACCACGAGCGGGTCCCCGGCGACCAGGTACCGCGACCTGGTGCGCACCGCGTCGATGCTGGCCTTACCGCAGACCCCGCAGGAGCTGGTGGTGTAGAAGTTGCGGGTCGGATCGGTCTGCGGGGGCGGCACGTGCGGCGCCAGCGTCACGTCCACCACGTTGTACGTGTTCGGGGTGTCGGTCCCGGCGCACAGGCGTGCGGTCAGCACATCGTCGGCCGCGCCGATGATCCCCTCGGTGAGCAGGAAGCCGATCGCCAGGTCGAGGTCGTCTCCGGGGGTGCGCATGGTGACCGCCAGCGGCCGCCGTGCGGCCGGGCCGGGCGGCCCGACCCGGATCTCCAGTGGTTCCTCGGCCGCCAGCGTGTCCGGTCGCCGGCCGGCCGGCATGTCGTCCACTCCCGCGACCCGCAGCACGGTGCGCCGTCCAGTCGTTCGCGCCATCTCACCATCGTCCCCCTCGATGGGCCCTTTCGCTGCGATCTGATCACCGATTGTCGCCTGGCGGGACGCATCGAACGATCGTGCTGCATGATGGCAGACGGGTGGGCGGTGAAGGCGGACTCATCAACTACGACATGGTCGCGGAGGGGACCGGTCACATGGCCGCCTGGATGGTGTGGCGAGGAAGAGCGCGACGATGATGCCGGCG
>JADGHA010000053.1 GCA_019689695.1 Micromonosporaceae bacterium
AACCGGCGCGGGGCCTCCCACTCCCGGCGGGGGGGCGGGGGCGGCCAAACCGGCCGCGGCCGCGCCCATGGAGTTGCCCACGAGCAGCGCCGGGCCCCCGCCGAGCGCGGCGACCAGGGCCAGCGCGTCCTCCGCCAGCGCAACATCGTCGTACGCCTCGAAGCCGTCGTCGCTGTCGCCGTGGCCGCGCAGGTCCATCGTGGCCACGCGGTAGCCGGCGGCGACCAGCGCCGGAGTCATGAACCGGTAGACCGAGCGCAGGTCGCCCATGCCGGGCAGGCACACCACCAGAGGGCCCTCGCCCTCGACGTCATACGCGATCCGAGCCGCGCCACGGCCTAGATAGCTAGTAGTCATAGCCGAAAAGCTAATCTAATTAGCTTCGGCTGTCAAGCCCGGTGGCCGGATGCCGCCCAGCGACTGGTTGGACCCGGAATGGGAGGCCGCAGCCCACGGATGCATCGCTGACCGGTTGGCGCCCTCGGCGTACACCGGGGCCCGCGGGGATGGTTGGCCGAGCTGATCTTGGCCGGATCCGGCTACCATCGTGCGCGTGACTGCCGGGTCGGCCCAGTGCCGTGAGCGAGTGAGGGTCCCGGCCACGCCGTGACCACCCGGCGGGCCCGCGGCCCGCCCCTTCCAACTGGCACCGCGATGCGGATTCTGCCGAGGAAGGAGGTGATTCGCGTGTCCGCATGGAACGATTTCGCCGGCCAGCACGGCGTCGGCGACGTCCTCAACGGACGGGTCGTGAAGGTGCTGCCGTTCGGCGCGCTCGTCGAGGTCGAGGGTGTCAACGGGCTGCTGCGGGACGGCGCGGTCTGGCCCGCCCGGCCGCAGCTCGCGCCGGCCGAGGGATCGACGATTCCGGTCCGGATCGAGAGCATGGACGCCGACAACCAGCGGGTCAGCCTGGTGCCGGCTGGATAGCGCGGATCCGGGGGCGGCTTGCCGCCGCCCCCGGACACCTCGTCGGGCACCGGGCCACGCCGGTCACCACCATTCCAGCGACTGTCCGTGCGGTGCGGCGCAGCCGAGAACCTGCCCGTCCAGGGCGAGCCTGGTGGTGAGGCGTTCGCTGGTCGGGGTGGTGGGTTCCACGATGCCGGGCACGACGCCGGGAGCCTCGTTGGAGATCCAGCGCGCCGGCAAGCTCCTGACGACCTCGGTGAAGGCCCGGCGGCCATCCGGCGGCACGTAGGCCAGTACCGAGGTGTGAAAAACGACGAGCGTGGCGCCGGCAGGCGCTTGGGCGGCGAGCGCGGGGAGGTCGGTGACCAGATCGCCGCGGACGAGATGGGGCGGATCGGCACGGACGATGCCGGCGGCGGCGCGCAGCCGCTCCCGCCGGTGCTGCTGTTCCGGCCAGATCAGGCAGTCCAGCCACCGCAGGTCCTCGTCGTCGCGGACATCGAGCGGGTTGAGGTCGATACCAGCCCGCCACACCACCGTCGGCATCCGGTCCGGCAGGGGAACCGCACCCCGCACGGTGCAGTCGATGCGCACCGGGCTCGATGTGGCCCCGACGTGGTGGCTGCCGTAGCGGTAGTGGTAGGCGTCGGGATAGAGGCAGAGGCCGGCGGAGGCACCGACCTCCAGCAGTGCCAAGGGTTGCGGAAGCAGCGCCAGCACGGGCAGCAGGGTCGCGCAGCGGCCCGGTTCGTTGGTCTGGGTACGCCGTTCGCGCATCACTGTGGACAGTTCGGCCCAGTGCCGCGACACCCAGTCGCGGAACGCGTGCCACGATTCCACCGGGCCGCCCAGATACCGGGCGGCCGCGAACAGCAGGTTCGGTTGGCGCTTCGGCTCGGGCAGAGTGTCGAGCAGAGCGAGAAGCTCGCCGTCCTCGGCCACCGCCTGCGAAAGCCGCTCGTACGCCGGCGAAAGGCCGCGAGTCTCGCGCCGCCCGAACTCCCGGTACCAGTCCGCGGTCGCGGTCACGGACGGGCTCCCTGTCTCATGTGGAGGTCAGGCTCCTGGCCTGTGCTGGATGCTCGGCACCCCGGTCCACCTGCTCGAACAGCGCGGCCGCCCGCTCGGCGGTGGCCATGGCCCACCGTCCGGTGCTGAGCAACCCCAGACCTGCGACGCCGATGCCGAGCCCGAACACCAGCCACCATACGCCGCGCTCCGCGCTGGTGAACGCCCTCCCGCCGCCGGTCAAGGCCGATCCCGCGATCGTTCCGGAGATCGCGACGCCCAGGGTGATGCCGATCTGCCGGCCGGTGGAGGCCAACGAGGTGGCCAGGCCGGCCATCGAGCGAGGCATGCCGGAGACCGCCGTGTTGGTGATCGGCGGGTTGACGGTGCCCATGAAGCTGCCGAACAACAGGTAGGTCGCGAGCACCGCAGGCAGTGGGGTGTCCGGCGTGAGCCAGGCCGACGCGCCGCCGCCCAGTGCCAGCGTGACCCCCGCGTTGACGAGCGGCAGCCGAGGACCCCGGGAGCCGACCAGGCGGCCGGTGAGCGGCGAGAGCACCACGACCAGCACGCCGACCGGCAGCAGGGACAGCCCGGCCCTGAGCGCCGACATGCCGCGTACGTCCTGCAGGTACTGGGTGGTCAGGAACAGGAACGCGCTGAAGCCGCACATGGCGAACAGCGCTATCAGGATCGCCGAGCTGAATGCCACGCTGCGAAACAGCCGCAGTTCCAGCAGCGGGTCGACCCGGCGCAGCTCGTAGCCGAGGATGCCCAGCGCGCCGAGCGCGGCGGCGGCGAGCAGGCCGAGAATGACCGGCGAGGTCCAGCCCAGCGACCTGGACTCGATGATCGCGTAGACGAGGCTGCTCAGCACCAGGATCACCAGTGCCTGGCCGACCGGGTCGAACCGGCGCGCCCGGGCAGCGCGGGACTCGGGCACGAACAGCGCGGTGCACACGAGCGCGACCACCACGATCGGCACGTTGATCCAGAAGATCGAGTGCCAGCCGAGGCTGTCGACGAGTGCGCCGCCGAGGATCGGGCCCAGCGCCAGCGACAGCCCGGTCGTCGAGCTGAACACGCCGATGGCCCTGGCCCGCTCGGCCGGATCGGGGAACGTGGTGGCCACGATCGCCATCGCCACCGGGTTGAGCATGGTGCCACCGACCGCCTGCAGTGCCCGCGCCCCGATCAGCCAGCCGATGCTCGGCGCCAGGCCGCACAGCAGCGAGCCGAGCCCGAACGTGGCGAGGCCGACCTGGAAGACCCGCCGCCGGCCGACCCGGTCGGCCGTGGATCCGGCCAGCACCAGGAAGCTCGCCAGCACCAGGGTGTACGCGTCGACCGACCATTGCAGACCGGACACCGAGGTGTGCAGGTCGCGGCGGATCGCGGGCAGCGCCACGTTGACGATGGAGATGTCCATCACTACGACGAGGATGCTGGCGCAGCAGATGGTGAGCACCAGGACGCGGCGCCGTCGGCTGAGCTCGGGGCCGGCGAGCCGCGCCAGCTCGCGGGTGCCGGCCGCGGCCTGGGGCTGCGGGGAATCACTCATGAGCCGACACTCCGGTCCGAAGCGTGGTCGAGATCACGTCGAGGGGGCCGGAGGCCGGCGACCACCAGCGTGCACACCGCCTCGAAGGCCGCGTCGACGCCGGGGTCGGACCAGTCGCCGACGTGCACAGGGTTGTGGAACCGGTCGGTGGCGTCGAACACGGCTTTTGCCGCGACGGCCGGGTCGCCGACGGCGAACTCCCCGGCGGCGACGCCGTCGGCGATGATCCGGGTCAGCTGCTCCAGCAGATCCTGGATGTGCGCCGCGACGACCCCGCTGCTCTCGCGGGCGAGGACCAGGTAGGTGGCGAACAGTTCAGGGTCGTCAAGGGCCTTGCGCCGCTTGGCTTCGAAGAGCGTGGCGAGCCAACGCCGCAGTCGTTGTGCTGCCGGCTGCGGCGCGGCCGCCAGCTCGGCCAGGCCGTGGTGGGCGCGGTGCAGCCACCGCTGCGTCACCGCCTCCCGCAGCGCCGTCTTGGTCGGGAAGTGCCGGTAGACGCTGCCGTGGCTGACGCGCAGGGCTCGGGCGACGTCAACCACGGTGGCCTTGGCCGGCCCGTAGCGGCGTAGCACCTCCTCGGTGGCGGCCAGGATCGCCTCCGGGGTCAGCTGTCCGTCAACCACCGCGGCCCTCAGTGTTCGCTGTCCAGGTGCGCCATCGCCGCGCTGGCGTACCGCTCGCCGGCCGCCGAACCGGGTGGCACGGCCGCCTCGATCGCCGCCAGGTCCGCTGTGGACAGTTTGACCTCGGTGGCCACCAGTGCCTCGGCCAGCCGGTCCCGGCGGCGCGCGCCGACCAGCGGCACGATGTCCGGGCCCTGCGCCAGCACCCAGGCGATGGCGG
The DNA here is from genome assembly GCA_019689695.1 of Micromonosporaceae bacterium. Lineage (GTDB taxonomy): Bacteria > Actinomycetota > Actinomycetes > Mycobacteriales > Micromonosporaceae > JADGHA01. The sequence goes on from JADGHA010000053.1 coordinate 4,325, forward strand.
CCTGCGCGACGGTAACCCCCCGTGCCTGTGCCACCGTCCGCAGCGCCTCGACCAGAGCCAGGTTGTGGGCGAGGTTCGCGCCCTGGAACCGCGGGGCGAAGCCGCGGAAGTCGCCGGGGGCGAGCTCTTGCGTCGCCGACCAGTGCCCGGACAGCAGGCCGCGGGCGAGCACGCCGTAGGCGGTCACGCCGATGCCCAGCTCGCGGGCGGCCGGCAGGATCTCCGCCTCGATGCCGCGGGAGATCAGCGAGTACTCGATCTGCAGGTCGCTGATGGGATGGACGGCTGCGGCCCGGCGCAGCGTCGCGGCGCCGACCTCAGACAGGCCGATGTGCCGTACCCAGCCCGCCTGCACCATCTCGGCGATGGCGCCGACCGTGTCCTCGATCGGCACATCCGGGTCCAGCCGGGCCGGCCGGTAGATGTCCACGTGGTCGGTGCCGAGCCGGCGCAGCGTGTAGGCCAGGAAGTTGCGCACCGCCGCCGGTCGCGCGTCGTAGCCCAGCCAGCCGTTCGCCGGATCGCGCAGCGCCCCGAACTTCACGCTGATCATGACCTGGTCGCGGTCGCGCCCGCGCAGTGCTTCACGGATGAGCATCTCGTTGTGGCCCATGCCGTAGAAGTCGCCGGTGTCCAGCAGCGTGACGCCCGCATCGAGCGCGGCGTGGATGGTGGCGATGCTCTCGGCCTCGTCAGCCGGGCCGTAGAAGTCCGACATGCCCATGCAGCCCAGCCCCAGCGCGGAGACGCGCGGCCCGGTCGCCCCCAGAGTGCGATGCTCCATGGCCCGAGCCTGCCCTAGCTGCTGACAAAATCTGAAGTCTGTCAGCGCAATAGTGATGCATGACACCGCCAGGACCGCCGATGCCGTCGCGCCGGCCCGCGCCGGCCCGCCTGTCGTACGCTCGGCACCAACGACCGCCGATCCGCGGGAGAGTGCGGGTGCACAGGGTTCCCGGCCAGCCGCGGCGCCACCAGGGGCCCGCGGGCCGCGTCCTGCGCGTGGTCGTCGCAGCGGTGGCCATCGCGCTCGCCTCGTCGGTCCCCGGTGCGCCGGCCGGGGCGGCGGTCACCGTGGTGGTCCTGCAGATGAACCTCTGCAACAGCGGCATGGCGGTCAACTCGTGCTACTCCGGCGGCAGGGCGGTGGACGAGGCGGTCGAGAAGATCCGCCGGTACGCCCCGGACCTCGTCACGCTGCAGGAGGTCTGCCGCGATGACCTGTACGCCCGGCCCGGCTGGGGCAAGCTGGCCGGTGCCATGGCGGCCGTGCACGGCGGCGGGCCGGTCTCGGTGGACTTCGTCCCGGCCCGGAACCGCTACACCGGCCGCCCGTACCAGTGCGTCAACGGCGAGCAGTACGGCGTGGCGCTGGTGCACCATCTCGACGGCCGTGACCAGCACCGGGGCTGGTATCGCGCCCAGGACCTGAGCGACGAGATCCGGGCGTGGACCTGCACCACCCTCGTCGATCGCCGGCTCACCGGCTGCACCACGCACCTGTCGACCGACCGCGCCGTGGCGATGCGCCAGTGCCGGGAGCTGATGTCGATCCTGGCCTCGCCCTGGGTCATGCCCGAGGTCGTGGTGGCCGGGGATTTCAACCTGACCGCCGCGCCCGGCGAGGAGTACGACGTCGGGCGGTGCGCGGCCGGCCGCTTCACAGTCGCGGGGGATGGCGCGCTGCAACACGCCTTCTTCACCAGCGGCCTCAGGCGGGTCCAGGGGTGGCACGAGACCATGAAGTGGACCGACCATCCGCTGCTGTACGAGACGTTCCGGCTGCCACCGGGGTAGGACGGACGTCTGGTACGGCCCGGCGCTGCCGGGCTACCTCAAGCGGCCGCGGCGGACGCTACTCGTCGTCGGAGTGGTCCCCGTGTGCCGGTACGTGGGCCGCCGGTACGGGCTCCGGGTCCAGCGCCAACTCCGGCTCCAGCTCCGGCTCCGCTTCCGCCTCCGCCCGCGGCTGCTCCAGGTCTTCCGCGGTCACCCGTGGCTCGTCGACCCAGAGGGCGCGCAGCTGGCTCTGCATGAAGGCGGTCAGCCTGGCCCGGTAGTCGCGGTCGAACCGCTCCAGCGCCTCGATCTGCTGCTGCAGCGCCTCGCGCTTGGCGGCCAGGCTGCCGACCACGTCCTCGTACCGCTGCCGGGCCTGGTGCTTGAGCTCGTCGGCGTGCGCCTGGGCGTCCTTGGTGATCTCCTCGGCCCGGGCCCGCGCGTCGGCCAGGATCTTCTCGGCGTTGCGCTGGGCGTTGTCCGCGTGCGCCTGCACGTCCCGCGCGATCTGCCCCGCGGCGGCGTGCGCGTCGGCCAGGGTCTTCTCGGCCTCCTGCTGGAGCACCTGGGCGTGCGCCTGGGCATCGCGGATGATCTGCTCGGCCCGCGCGCCCGCCTCGGCGCAGATCCGTTCCGCCTCCCGCCGCGCGCCGGCGAGATGCTCCTCGGCCGTCCGTTGTGCCAGCGTGAGTACCTGGAGGGCCTGGTGCTGGGCGGCCGACTCCGACGGTGCTTCCATGTGCATCGCCTCATTCATGGCAGGCGCTCCTCCGAGCAGTCCCTTGACCCGACCCTTCATCCCACTGTCAGTCACAAGACGACCTCCGTGCGTGAACGTCCATCGTCGCGCCTTCGTGGCCTCACTCCCCGTCTCGTTCCCGCCCGGAGCCCCCAGCCGTGAGTGGCGGCAGAGTATCAAGCGGGACGAGGTCTGTGCGAGTGGGGAACAGTCCGTAGTCAGGTGGTCACAGGATGACTGGCGACAGGTCGATCGTGGACAGACTTGGCTTCCGTCCGGCGACTCGTGCGACGATCAAGACCGTTGGGGGCATGGACCGGAGCGAGGCATGATCTCTCAGGCCGAGGCGTTTCTCGTGTTCGCCGAGGAACTGCGACGGCGCGACGCGTCGGGTAATGCATCGTCGAGGTCCGAGGTGGTGGCCGAGGTTGCCGTCGAACGCACCGTCGCCGCGGCGCAACTGGCTACAGTGGAGGGCCGGTGACCAGGCGGGCTGAGGACGCGGTCCAGATCTTCGACGAGCACCGGGGCAAGCTCTTCGCGATCGCGTACCGGTTGCTGGGACGGGTCGGCGACGCCGAGGACGTGGTCCAGGACGCCTGGCTGCGCTGGTCCAGTGTGGACACCGCGGAGGTGGCAGACCCGGAGGCGTACCTGGTGCGGGTGGTGACCCGGCTGGGCATCGACCGGTTGCGCAGCGCACAGGCGCGCCGCGAGGAGTACGTCGGACCGTGGCTGCCGGAGCCGTTGGTGACCAGCCCGGATATCGCCGACGAGGTGTCCCGTACCGACACCATCTCGACCGCCGTGCTGGTGTTGCTGGAGTCGCTGTCGCCGCTGGAGCGGGCGGTCTTCGTGCTCCGGGAGGCGTTCGACTACTCGTACGCGGAGATAGCCGAGATGGTGGGGCGCAGCGAGGTCTCGGTGCGGCAGACCGCCCGCCGGGCCCGCGAGCATGTCGAGGACCGGCGGGTCCGGTACGACACCGACCGCGCCCGGCGGGCCGAGGTGACCGAGCGGTTCCGCGTCGCGGCGGAAGGCGGCGACCTCGCGGCGCTGATGGCGGTGCTGGCGCCGGACGTCACGCTGGTGAGCGACGGCGGTGGCAAGGCGCCCGCGCCCCGCAAGGCCATCGTGGGCCTGGAACTGGTGGCGCGGGCGCTGCTGACCTTCGCCGGGCGGATGCCCCCGGATCCGCGAGTCGAGGTCGTGGAGCTCAACGGCGGCCCGGGCATCGTCGTGTACTCCGCAGACGCCCCGGCCGCCGCGCTCACCCTGCACCTGGTGGACGGTGCGGTGCACACGATCCACCTGGTCAGCAACCCGGACAAGCTCACCGGGCTAAGGTTGGCCGGCTAGCGCCGGCGGGAGGTTGGCCCGACCTCCGGTGCGGGACAGTGTCCACGTCGGCATGGCGAACCACCGCGACAGCCGGTAGATCGGGGGTGGGCTGCTGGTTACCGCCTGCTTGTACGCCACCGCCGCCCGGCCGGTGAGGTACCACCGTCCCGGTGAGTCGTCGGGCCGGGTGAACTGGATGACCGCGTCGCGCCGGCCGAGGCTCACCGGCTGGTGCACGTAGCCGAACCGGAACGGCTTGGCGGTCTTGCCGCGCAGCTTACGGGCGATGCTCGTCGCCGCGTGCACGGCACTTGGTATGCCGCTCTGGCAGGTGCCGTGGATCTCGCCCCACCCCTGGCGGATGGCGGCCGCGTCGCCGACCGCGTACACCGACGGGTGCGAGACCGACGCGAGTGTCGCGTCGACCACGATCCGGCCCTTGCCGTCCACGGTCAGGCCGGCGTCACCGGCCAGCGGGGCGGCGACGAAACCGGTGGTCCACAGGCAGGCGTCCACCGGCACCAGCTCCCCACCGGCCAGCTCCACCGCCTGGGGGAGCACTTTGGACACCTCGACCCCGGCGCGTACCTGGACGCCGAGGCGGTCCAGCGCACCGCGCAGGTACCGGCGCGCCTTTGCTCCCATCATCGAGCCCGGCTCGTCCCGGCCGAGCAGCACCACGCGCAGGCCCGGGTAGCGTTCGGCGATCTCCGCGGCCGCTTCAACGCCGGTCAGGCCGGCGCCGACCACCGCCACCGTGCCCGCACCGGCACGGGCCAGCTCGGCCAGCCGGGCGTTGAGACGCTCGGCCTCCGCGCGGCTGTTCAGCGTGTACGCGTGGGCGCCCACGCCTGGCACGGTGACGGTGTCGGCCACGCTTCCGAGGGCGTAGACCAGGTAGTCGTAGCCCAGCGACCGGTGGCCATCGGCGCCGGCCACGGCGACCTCACGCCGGTCGGGGTCGATGCGCGTTGCCCAGCCCTCGACGAACTCGACGCCGGTGCCGGCCAGCAGCGCCGGGATGCGGTAGTCGGTCAGGGTCTGCCCGGTGGCGATCTGGTGCATCCGCAGCCGCTCGGTGAACTGGTCGGACGGGTTGACCAGGATCACGTGGGCGCCGGTACGGCGGGTGCGCCGAGCCAGCTGGATCGCGCTCATGACGCCGGTGTAGCCACCGCCGAGCACGACGATCGTCGGTTTCATGTCGTCCTCCTCATGTCCGGCCCCGGTCGGGGTGCCGTCACCCCCACGGACGAGGCGCCCGGGCGGCGGCGTGAGCCGAGCCGGGCGTGACGCCAGGCACACCGACCTCGCGCGTCAACGCTGGATCAGGCGACGTCGGCCGCCGGCAGGCGCTGGGCGCGCGGCTCGGCCGGCTCGGCGCCGCCCTGGTAGTCGGTGAGGTCGCGTAGCCGGCGGACTGGTGAGAGGAACAGCGCCAGTGGTATGCAGGCCGCCGCGACGACGAACGCCAGCAAGGTCACGCGGCTGCCCAGGGCGCCGGCGACGACCCCGGCCACCAGGCCGCCGATCGGGATCGCTCCCCACGAGACGAACCGGACCGTCGCCATCACCCGGGACAGCAGCTCCGGCGGGCTGGCGATCTGCCGGTAGGTGCGGGTCACCACGCTGAGCACCACCACGCCCGCGGAGAAGACCACATTGCCGATGGCGAAGGCGGCGTACCCCGGCCATCCCACGCCGAGCGGCACGACGAGCGCCCCGCCGACCGACACCAGCCCGGCGACGATCAGCGCACGGGCCGTGCCCAGCTTCGCCGTCACCCGGTTGGTCAGGACCGCGCCGATGAGTGTGCCCACGCCGTCCGCGGCCAGCAGCAGGCCGACCAGGCCGGAGCTGGCGTGCAGCTCGCGGACCAGGTAGAGCGCGTACAGCGCGTGCTGGGCGCCGCAGACCGTGTTCGCCGCGGTGGCCGCCCACATGCACGGGCCGATGACCGGGTGGCGTACGACGAAGTGCCAGCCCTCGCGGATCATCGCGGGTATCGATGGCCACCGGTCGGGGACCGGCGCGCGCCGCTCCGGCAGGGTCCGCAGCAGCGCGCCCGAGACCAGGTAGCTGGCCGCGTCCACGAGCAGCGTGGGCACCGCGCCGAGCACCTGGGCGAGAAGGCCGCCGAGGGACGGCCCGCCGAGCTGGGTCGTGGCGTAGGTTCCCGAGATGAGGCTGTTGCGCGACTGCAGCTGCTCCCGGCTCACGATCGACGGCAGGAAGGTCGAGTTGGCCACGTCGAAGAGCACGTTCGCGAAGCCGATCACGAGCGCGACGGCCACCAGCTGGCCGACCGTCAGGCGGTCCCACCACCAGGCGAGGGGGATCGACCCGACCGCGGCGGCGCGGGCCAGGTCGGTGGCGACCTGGAGCCTGCGCAGGGGCATCCGCTGCACCAGGGCGCCCGCCGGCAGGCCGAGGACGATCCACGCCGCGTAGCTGGCGGCGGCGATCAGACCCATCTCGAACGCGGTGGCGTCGAGCACGATCAGCGCGGTCAACGGCAGCGCCACCCCACCCACGGCCGAGCCGACCAGGCTGACGGTGCCGGCCGTCCACCACCGCCAGAAGACGCCCGCACCCTGCCTGCCGTCCGCAGCCACGCCCCCGACCCTCCGGCAAGTGAGTTCCAGAATGAAACGCACTATACTCGATTCGTGAAGCGGGCGGACCTCGCGGACGCCGACTGCGGTATCGCCCAGGCGCTCAGCGTGATCGGCGACTGGTGGACGTTCCTCGTGGTGCGGGACGTCGCGGGCGGCATCACGCGCTTCGACCAGCTCCAGCGCGAGCTGGGGGTCAGCCGCCGTGCGCTCGCCGAGCGGCTGGCCGGCCTCGTCGCGCACGGCGTACTGGAGAAGCGGCTCTACTGCGATCGCCCGCCGCGGTACGACTACCTGCTCACCGCCAAGGGCGAGGCGCTGTTGCCCGCCCTGATCGCCCTGCAGGAGTGGGGGACCACGCACGTGATGGGCGACGGCGTGCCCACCGCGACCAGCAAAGACGGCTCGGCCGAGGTGCGCCGGGTGCGCGACCTGGTCGGCCGGAAGGTGCCGGACGTCCTGATCCAGGACCACCACGGGCGGCGCGTGCCTGCGACGGCGGCTGGCGGCCCCTGGACCGTGCTCTACTTCTTCCCCGGCGCCTACGCCCCCGGCGGGCAGGGCTACCCGCCTGGTTGGGGCGACATCCCCGGCGCCGCCGGCTGCACGCTGGAGGCCCGCACGTACGCCTCGCGGTACACCGACTTCGTCGCCGCTGGCGCCACGGTCCGTGGCGTGAGCATGCAGCGCCCCGACCAGCTTGCCGCCTTCGTCGAGTTCGCGCGATTGCCGTATCCGCTTCTGTCCGATCAGGACAGCAAGCTCGCGGCCGGGCTCCTGCTGCCTACCTTCCGGGCCGCTGGAAGCGTCCACTTCAGACGGTTCACGCTGCTGGCCGATCCGGCCGCGGTCATCCGCGCGGTGCAGTTCCCCATCGACGATCCAGCCGGCTCAGTGGACGCGATGCTCGCCCTGGTTCGTCAGTTGGCAGCCGGTGGAGTGCCGCCGGCCCGACCGTCCACCGGCGACGAGCCGGCGCCGGTCAGTTGATCGGGTTGTCCGTCTCGCCGGGCGGGGCAGGGTCAGGTGCGTGGGCCGGGTCGACCGTGAACACCCACCGCAGGTCGAACTCCTCCGGCGTCCGGTACGCCTCGGCGATCGCCTCGCGGGTCTTCTGTTCGAGCTCGTCCTCGGTGCGGGCGACGATGTCGATCTCGACCTCGCCGGCCGCGCGCAGGGCCGTTGGTCCCGGGCGACGGTGACCTTTGGCGGTGCCGCCGCGGCCGCCGGGATCGGCAAGGTGGGACGCCAGCGTGATCCAGAGAACGGGGTACCTGCCGCACGTCGGCGAATGCGACGGTCTGTCCATCACGATGGAACGGTTCCGGGTGAGCGGATCGACCAATCTTCCGGGTCCGCCAGGCCGCGCCGGATGCCGAAGTCGATCTGCTGGCCTGGCGGATATGATCCGAAACCGGCCGGTTTAGCCGAGGTCAAGCCGACGGGCAGACGACGCCGGACCCCGGCCGGGATGGTGGGGGATGGGCGTGCGCGACCTTTACCCGGGCTACTTCGCCCTGGTAATGGCGACTGGGATCTGTTCCACGGCGTTGCAGGACATCGGGCAGAGCCGCGGATCGGCGGTCCTGCTCGTGGTGGCCGTGATCAGCTTCGGTGTGCTCTGCGCGGCGCTGGGCTGGCGGCTGGTCCGCTTCCCTCGCCGCCTGGTCGACGACCTGTGCGCGCCGGACCGGGCGTTCGCGTTCTTCACCCTGGTCGCCGCGAGCAACGTGCTGGCCGTCCGGCTGGTCGCCGACGACCACCGGCTGCCCGCGCTCGCGCTGGCCGGGCTCGGCGCCGTGGTGTGGCTCGGCCTGACCTATGCCATCCCGGTGCGCCTGGTCCTCGGCCCGCGGCCGGCGCCAGTGCTGGCCGGCGTCAACGGAACCTGGTTCGTCTGGGTGGTCGGCACCCAGTCGTTCGCGGTCGTCGCCGCCGCCCTGGACCGGCCCCACGGCGGTCATGCCCGGGTGAGCGCGCTGCTCGCGGTCCTGATGTGGTCGGTCGGCGTCGTGCTGTACCTGATGGTCGCCGCCCTCGTGCTGACCCGGCTGCTGCTGCTCGATGTCACACCGCAGGATCTGACCCCGCCGTACTGGGTCACCATGGGAGCCACCGCGATCACCGTGCTGGCCGCGGCGGGCATCCTTGCCATGGCGCCGGAGCCCGCGGTCAGCGCCGCCCGCCCGGTCGTCGCCGGCCTCGGGATCATGCTGTGGGCGTTCGGGACCTGGCTCATCCCGCTGCTGATGGCGTTCGGCGTGTGGCGGCACGCGGTGCACCGGGTCCGGTTGGGCTACCTGCCGGCCCTGTGGAGCATCGTCTTCCCGCTCGGCATGTACGCGGTGGCGAGCATGCACCTGGGCGCGGTCGCCGGTCTGCCGCTGGTGGAGCGGATCGGGCGCGCCTGGACGTGGGTGGCCGTGGCCGCCTGGCTGGTGGTGTTCGTCGGGATGTGCCATGCGCTGGTCCGGAGCGTGCTGCCGCGGCGCCGACCGGTGCCGGGACGGGAGTAGGCCGAGGCACCGGGCCCGCGGTTTCCGGCCAGGCGGCAGGTCCGTGGCTGCGCTGGTGGCCCGGCCATTGTGGACGCTGGGGCCGGCCGGTGGCCGTAGGGTCTTTGGTCCCGGCTGGACAGGGCCTGCGTACCTGGCCGGGCGTCGGCGACCGTAGGAAGAGTGGGCGCGTGCATGGAACAACACAGGCTCCGCCCGCCCCGCGGCCGGTGCGGGTGCCGAAGCATGCCACCGCGGAGCGGCCGTTCATGGTCATCTGGGAGGCAACCCAGGCGTGCCCGCTGGCCTGCCGGCACTGTCGCGCCTCGGCCCGGCCATGGCGGGACCCGGGCGAGCTGTCCACGCAGGAGGCGGTCGACCTGATGACCCAGGTGGCCGAGTTCGGGCGGCCGGCACCGCTGTTCGTCATCACCGGCGGGGACCCGTTCGCCCGGCCTGACCTGACCACGCTCGTCCGCCGCGGAACCGAACTCGGCCTGGCGGTGGCGGTGTCCCCGTCCGGAACCCCCACGCTGACCCGCGAGGCGCTCGCCGGCCTGCGCGCGGCCGGCGCCCGCGCCGTGTCGCTGAGCCTCGACGGCGCCGACCCCGCCCACCATGACGGGTTCCGCGGTGTGGACGGCGTGTACGAGGCGACCATGCGCGCCTGGGCCGACGCCACCGAGGTCGGCCTGAAGGTACAGATCAACACGACGGTCACCCGCGGCACGGTGATGGAGCTCCCCGACATCGCCGCGGAAATCCGCCGCCGCGGCGCGATGCTGTGGAGCGTGTTCTTCCTGGTGCCCACCGGCCGGGGCCGTGCCCTGGCGGGTCTGGATCCGGCCGGCAACGAGGACGTCCTCAACTTCCTGTACGACCTGGGCGAGCAGATCCCGGTCAAGACCACCGAGGCGCACCACTTCCGCCGGGTGTGCCTGCAACGCGCCGCGCTCGACCGCCGCGGCGTACCGCCGGAGAAGGTCATGCGGCTGGGCCCGCTGTACCGGCTACTGCGCGACCGGATCGACGAGCTGGGCCTGGCCGGCCCGCCGATCCGCCGGCGCCGCCCGCCATTGCAGGTCGCCGGCGGCAACGGCTTCACGTTCGTCTCGCACCGCGGTCACGTCTACCCCAGCGGCTTCCTCCCGGTGGCCGCCGGCAACGTGCGGACCCGGCGGCTGGTCGACATCTACCGCCGGTCCCCGCTGTTCACCGGGCTGCGCGACCCCACCCGCCTGCGCGGCCGGTGCGGTGCCTGCGAGTATCGCACGGTGTGCGGCGGCTCCCGCGCCCGCGCGTACGCCGTGACCGGTGATCTGTACGCGGAGGAGCCCGGATGCAGCTACCAGCCCGGCTCGTTCCCGTACCCGGTGC
>JADGHA010000615.1 GCA_019689695.1 Micromonosporaceae bacterium
CGGCTGCGCCGGCCACGCCGGCCGCCGCTTTCGCTCTCCTCCTCCTCGCCGGCCACACGCTCGGCCCGGCCCTCGCCGCCTTCCCGCTCGCCGCGGCCGTTGCGGTCGCCGCGGCCGTTGCGGTCGCCGCGCTCACCGCGCTCGACCCGCTCCTCGGTCTCGGTGCGCCCCTCTGGGCGGGCCTCGGTACGGGCCTCGGCGTGGGCTTCCGTGCGGGCCTCGACCGCCTCGGCGGCCTCGGCGCGAGCCTCCCGGTCCTGGCGTGACTCCGGCGGTCCGGCCGGCCGGCTGGCCCGGCGCGGTGCCCGCCCGGCGGCCTCGGTCAGGCCGGTTTCGGCCTCGGTCGGGCCGGCCTCGGGTGGCGCGGTCATCGTGGCCACCGCCGCAGGTCCGGTCGTCTCGCCGCCGCCCCGGCGGTCGCCGTCGACTCGCTCGCTGGGGTGAAGTACATCGGCCCGTACCTCCTCGCGGGTTCCCTGCTCCCGGGCCGCCACCTCGCCACGGGCGCGCGGCGCGGCCGCGGCGCCCTGTCGCTCCTGGATGGCTGAGATCAGTTCGCCCTTGCGCATCCGGCCGGTGCCGGAAATGCCGAGCGATGCAGCGAGGCTCTGCAGCTCAGGAAGCAACATCGCGGAAAGCCCGCTGCCGGCACGCCGCCGGCGGGTGGTGCCGGTCGTCGTGGCGTCGTCAGCGACGGGGGAGACATCCGACGTCACGTCGGTGGTGTCGCTCAATGGATTCCTTCCCTCGTTAGGCCGGGGCTGCCCGGGCTCGGCGCTGGTGGCCGGGCAACCTCGGATACACCCGCCCCGCGTGACCGCGTCGCGGGAGTCTGTTGCACAGCAGCACAACGGCTGCCGGTGTCGCCCTCGGCGGGCGGCCGGATCCACGCCGTCTGCGACGATCCGTGGAGACTGCGGTTCGGCGTTTGCCTTTGGGCAGGGGGTGTGACGAACTGACCGCCGACAGCTTTAGGGGTCGGCCGCCCCGCATGAGATCGCGTGCTTCGCGGCTGTGCTCAGGCTAGAGCGTAATCAACTTGCTCGACCTGCGGCAACAGTGTCCCGCTCGGCGTGTCCCATAATACCCCGGCCCGCCGCCGCACCGTTACGGTCCACCGGCAGATGCCGGGCTGTCCACCCCGGCCCCGGATCGAAGTCGCCGGGCACCGGTGAAAGGGCCAGTACGCTGGGACCGGCACCGCTGACCACGGCTGCTACGCCCGCGTCTCGCAGGGTGTCAACAAGTGCGGCCGTGGCCGGCATTCCCGCCGCCCGGTATTTCTGGTGCAGCCGGTCCTCGGTGGCGGAAAAGAGCAGTCCGGGGTCCGCGGTGAGCGCATGGACCAGCAGGGCCGCCCGCCCCGCGGTCAGCGCGGCGTCCGCGTGCGGCACGGACAGCGGCAGCGCGGCCCGGGCCTGCGCGGTCAGCCCGCGCTCCTCAGGCACGAACAGGACCGGTCGTACGCCTGCCGCGGGCGCCAGCGACACCGCCCGAGCGCCCCCGGTCCCAGCGTCGGCGCTACCTGCGCCCTCGCCCCGGCGCGGCTCGGTCCACGCGATGGTGAACCCGCCGAGCAGGCAGGGCGCCACGTTGTCGGGGTGCCCTTCCAGCTCGGCGGCGAGCCGCAGCACCTCGGCGTCGCCCAGCCGGTCCGGACCACCGACGACCAGCTCCCGGGCGAGCAGGATGCCGCCCACGATCGCCGCCGACGACGAGCCCAGCCCGCGCGCCTGGGGAATTCGGTTGACGCAGCTCACCCGGACCCCGGGGGGTCGGGCACCCAACGCGTCGAAGGCGGCCCACATCGCCCGTACGACCAGATGGCTCTCGTCGGTGGGCAGCTCGTCGGCGCCCTCGCCGGTCACCGCGACCCGCACCCCGCCGTCGGTGACCTCGGCCTGCAGCTCGTCGTGCAGGGCAAGGGCGAGCCCCAGCGCGTCGAAGCCGGGGCCGAGGTTGGCGCTGGTCGCCGGCGCCCGCGCCGATACCGGTCCGGTCACGAAGGTCACAGCCACCGGCTCATGCTCTCACTCCTCCCGGCCGTGAGCGGCCCCATCCGGACCGGAACCAGCCCCCTGCCGGCTCGGGCCGGGTCCACGCTGGCGCGGCTCCCGTCCGGCCGACCGCAGGGCGAGCCGCAGGGCGTACTCGATCTGCGCGTTGACGCTGCGCAGGTCGTCCGCGGC
>JADGHA010000616.1 GCA_019689695.1 Micromonosporaceae bacterium
CGACGGGTGCCCGGGCGGGCACCCGCCCGGGGCGAGCCTCCCCGGCGCCTTGCCCGCCACGCGCCCGGTCCCGGTAGCCGTCGCCGGTGCGCGCCGCAGCGGCCTGCCGGGCACCGATGACCAGCGCTATCGCAGCCAGCAGGCTCGCCGCGATCGAGGCCACCAGCAGCTCGCTCGCCCCGCTCACCAGGCCCAGCACGAGCAGCGTGACGGCGACCAGGATGAGCAGCACACTCGTGACGATCACGGCGCAACCCCCGGCCTAGCGCCTCAGCGCCCGGCTCCTTCGAGTCCGGACCGCCCGCCGTACGCGCCGGCCGCGGCCAGCCCGGCCCCACCGGACCGGCCCTCGCCGCCCCGGCCGACCTCGGCATCCAGCCCCTGCCCGCGCCCGTCAAGATCGCGCAGTTGGCTCTCCAGGTACGCCTTGAGGCGGGTGCGGTACTCCCGCTCGAACTGCTTGAGCTCCTCGATGTGCTTCTGCAGCGCGGTCCGCTTGGCGTCCAGGCCGCCCATCGCCTCCTGGTGGCGCTGCCGGGCGTCACGCTCCAGCGCGTCCGCCTTGGCGCGCGCCTCCCGGGTCAGCTCCTCGGCCTTGGCGCGGGACTCGGACAGCAGCTTGTCCGCCTCGCGCCGGGCATCGGCGACGTGGTCGTCGGCGGTCCGCTGGGCCATCATCAGCACCCGCAGCGCCTGCTGCTCGCCGTCGCCGGTGATCGCCGCCGCGCCCTGTGCGCGGAGCTGGTCGAGCTCGGCCTGCAACGCGCGGACCGTCTGCTCGGCCGCCACCTTCTCCCGCTGGACCCGGTCGAGCTGCGCCTTCAGCTCGCCGAGCTCTGCGGCCAGCCGAGGATCGCCACCCGGTCCGGCCGGAACACGGGCCGGGCCGCCGCCGCGCTCCATCTGGGCGCGCAGCTCGTTGTTCTCCTCGATCAGACGGGCGAGCTCCCGCTCGACCTCGTCCAGGAAGGCGTCGACCTCCTCCTCGTCGTACCCCCGCTTGCCGATTGGAGGCTTCTTGAAGGCGACGTTGTGCACGTCAGCCGGGGTCAGCGGCATCGAAACTCCTCAGGGTCCAGTTGCAGCCGCGCAGCGCATTGGTCACCAAGGTTAACTGGCGATCAAGCGCCGTATCACAAGTTCCATCAGCACGAACAGGATAACCAGCAGTACCAGCGAGGCCAGGTCGATGCTCACCGTACCAAGTCGCAACGGTGGTATCACCCGTCTCAACGCCTTGAGCGGCGGGTCGGTGACGCTCCAAACCGTTTCCAGCGCCGCGGCCGCGTTGCGGCCCGGCTGCCAGCGACGGCCGAACTGAAGCACCCAGCCCAGAACGAACCGCGCGAGCAGCGTGAGCAGGAACAGGTAAAGCACCAGGTACAGGACTTGCCACAGGATAGACAACACGACTCGGGGTCCCTCGAACGGATCAACTCTGGTCGAAAAACCCACCCTCGGCGATCCTGGCCTTGTCCTCCGCGGTGACCTGGACGTTGGCCGGTGAGAGCAGGAACACCCGGTTGGTCACGCGTTCGATGCTACCGCGCAGCCCGAAGGTCAACCCGGCCGCGAAATCGACCAGACGTCTGGCATCCGCCTCGTCCATCTCGGTGAGGTTGATGATCACAGGTACGCCGTCGCGGAAGTGCTCGCCGATCGTGCGAGCCTCCCGGAACGTGGTCGGGTGCAGAGTGGTGATCTGGTAGCGCTGGTCCTCGTCGTCGGCGACCACCGCACGTTCACGAAGCTGTACCTGCGGTGCGAGGGCGAGGTTGTCCCGGGTCTGGTAGCCGCTGGTGGGGACCGTCGTATCGGCGACCGACAGCTGCTCCCTGGACGCGTAGCGCCCGGAGCCGTCCGCCGCCGGCCGGGTGATCGACCGGACCCCGGCGGCGCGCTCCAGCCGGGTCGGCTCGCGGGCCTCCAACCGCTCCAGCTCGCGCTCGCCGCGGATCCGGTGCGGTGGCACCACCTCTCGCTCGTCCTCGTCCTCGACGTACTCGTCGTGGTACGCGGAGTCGCGGTAGTCGCGGTCCCGGCCACGGTCGGAGTAGTGATGGTCGTCGTACCCGCGGTCGTCCTCGTCCTCGATGAGGCCGAGCCAGACGCCCGCCTTTCTCAAGGCACCCACGTCACCACCTCGCTCCCCCGCCCCCCGGTCCCTTTCGGTGACACCATCGGC
>JADGHA010000617.1 GCA_019689695.1 Micromonosporaceae bacterium
CCGGGACGACCGGCGCGCCTGGCACCGGGCGGCCGCCGCGCTCCACCCCGACGCCGGGCGCGCCGACGAGCTGGAGCGGAGCGCCGGCCGGGCCCGGGTCCGCAGCGGGTACACGGCCGCGGCCGCCGCCATGGAACGCGCGGCCGAGCTCACCCCGGACGACGGGGTGCGGGCGCGCCGCCTCGTCCGCGCCGCCTGGGACCGGTGGCTCGGCGGGCACGCCGACGCCGCCGTCGGCCTCCTCGACCAGGCCCGGCGCGCCGCGGAGGCGGGCGGCCGGGCCGGCACGCTCGGCGAGATCGACCTGCTCCGCGGCATGATCGGCCTGCGCGGCGGGGTGGCGCGGGACGCCTACCAGTCCCTGGTGTCCGCGGCCGACCGGCTCGGCCCGGAGGAGGCGCTGCACGCCCTGACCGCCGCGGCCGAGGCGGCCTTCTACGCGGGCGACCAGCTCCGGTTCACCGCCGCCGCGGCGCGGATCGGGCGGCTCGGCCCGGTCCCGGGGGAGCGGGCCGCCCTCATCCGCGCGTACTTCGCCGGCATGGCCCACGCCGCCGAGGGGGAGATCGCGGCGTCGATCCGCCAGTTCCGCACGGTCCTGGAGATCGCCGGGCGGATCGACGACCCGGACCTGCTCCGGTGGGCGGCGACCGCCGCCTTGATGGTCGGCGACGACACGATCGCCCACGCCCTCCCCGCGCGCGCCGTCGACATCGCCCGGGCCCGCGGCGCGGTCACCAAGGTGCCGCAGGCCATCGAGCTGCTCGTGCACAGCGAGCTGTGGACCGGCCGGCTCGCCATCGCCAGGGCGAACGCGCTGGAGGGCCTGCGGCTCGCCACCCAGACCGGGCAGCTCAACTGCGCCGGCCACCTGCGGGCGCTGCTCGCCCTGCACGCGGCGATCGAAGGCGACGTGCGCACCTGCCGGGAGCGCGCCCAGGAGGCGCTGGCCCGGGCCAGGGAGCACGACCTCGGGCTGGTCTCCGCCGTCGCGACCTGGGCCCTCGCGTTCAGCGATCTCTCGCTGGGCCGGTACGGCGAGGCGGCCGACCGGCTCACCCGGATGGCGGAGGCCGGCCCCGGGCACGGCCACCCGGTGATCACCGTGCTGTCGGCCCCGCACTACGTGGAGGCGGCGGTGCGCAGCGGCGACCACGACCGGGCCGCCCGGGCCCTGGCGATGTTCCGCTCCTGGGCGGAGGCCGTGCAGTCCGCCTGGGCGCTCGCCTTGGTGGAGCGGTGCCGCGCGCTGCTCGCCGACCCCGCGGCCGCCGACGGGCACTACCGGCGCGCGCTCGAGCTGCACGCGGTCAGCGCGCGGGACTTCGAACGGGCCCGCACCGCCCTGCTGTACGGCGCCCACCTGCGCCGGCAGCGCCGGCGGGCCCAGGCCAGGCGGTACACGCGCGAGGCGCTGGAGATCTTCGAACGGCTGGGTGCCACCCGGTGGGCCGAGCGGGCGCGCGGCGAGCTGCGGGCCGCCGGGGAGACGGTCACCGATCCGGAGGGCGAGGAGACCGGCGCCCTCACCGCGCAGCAGCTCCAGATCGCCCGGTTCATCGCGGAGGGGGCGACCAACCGCGAGGTGGCGGCCCGGCTGTTCATCAGCCCGCGCACGGTCGACTACCACGTGCGGAACATCTTCGCCAAGCTCGGCATCGGCTCCCGGGTCGAGCTGGTCCGGCGCTTCCGGGCCTCCGGCACCGCCCGGGTGTGAGCGCTCGGCCCGTCTCCGGCATCGCCCGGGTGTGAGGGCCTCCCGGCCCGCTCCTCCGGCCCCGCTGCCCCCGCTGTGAAGCGCCCGGCTGGAGCGGCGGTTCCAAGGCGCCGGGCGGCCCACTCTCGTGGGCGGCGCGTGCGCATGCCGATCGCCGCCGGCCGCCACCGCCGCCGGGCGTGCGCATCCGCCGGCCTGCGGCCCGGCCGCCGGAGGGCCACTCCGGCACCCGCGGCGGTGAGGCACCCGCCGCGGGACATCCCGGTTCGCGCTACGGGAGGAAGCCGGCGCGCCGGGCGGCGACCACGGTCTCCATCCTGCTGTGCGTGCCGAGCTTGCGCATGGCGTTGCGGAGGTAGCTCTTCACCGTCTCCGGCCCGATGCCGAGCCGGCGCGCCGCCTCGGCGTTGCCGCAGCCCACGGCGACCAGGGCGAGCACGTCGAGCTCCCGCGGGGAGAGCGGGTT
>JADGHA010000618.1 GCA_019689695.1 Micromonosporaceae bacterium
ACCCAGACCGGCCGTCAGGCGGAGGCGACGGCTGAGCTGCCCGAGGGGCGGGCGGTCGAGGTGCGGCGGCGGGAGCTGGACAGCTCGGGGGCCGGCTGCGCGGCCGCGGGGGTGGAGAGCGGAGCCAGCCCGGCGACCACGGTGCCGACGATCTCGGCCGCGTACGAGCCGTCCGGGTCGTAGTCCGGGTCGAAGACAGTCAGCTCCATACCGAGGCACTCGGGCGTGGCGACCAGGCCGGAGAGCAGCAGCTCCAGCTCCGCGTAGGCGATGCCGCCCGGGTCCGGGGCGTCGACGGCCGGCATCACCGCCGGGTCCAGCACGTCGACGTCGACGTGCACCCAGTACCCCACGCAGTCGGCGAGCTGTTCGCGGGCCCACTGCGCGGTGCGGGCGGCGCCCTCGACCCGCAGCGCCGGCACCGCCCGGGTGGCGATCCCCGCCGCCTGCAGGTCCAGCCGGTACTCGTCGTGGCCGCGGATGCCGAGCACCACCACGTCCACGTCCCGGAAGTACGGCCGGCGCCCCTCCAGCGCGGCCAGGTCGGCCTGCCCGCGGCCGGTGACCAGGGCCAGGTCCTCGCCGGCGGCGGCGCCCACGTAGGATGCGTTGCCCGGGTGCCGGAAGTCGGAGTGCCCGTCCACGAAGACCAGTCCAATGTGGGCGCCGATCTGCTCGCCGAGGCGGTTCATCGCCAGCGCCGAGCCGATCAGCACCGAACAGTCACCGCCGAGCACCAGGGGGAACTCCCCCGCGTCCTGGATCGCACCGATCCGGTCGGCCAGCCGCAGCGAGTACGCGGCGATCAGGTCCGCGTGGCAGACGCCGTCGCCGGGCTGCCAGTCGCCGGGGTCGTAGCGGGGCGGGGTGAGGCAGCCGGCGTCCCGGGCGCCGAGCCGGCCGATCAGGTCGTGGTCGCGCAGCGCGCCGGGCGCCTTGGCGCAGCCGGGCACCGACGTCGGGGTGGGTGGTCGGAGGCCGAGGTTGGTCGGCGCATCGAGGACCGCGATCCGACGGGCCCCCGGCCCGCTCCGCGCCGCTGCGCCCATGGCGGCTCCGATCTAGAACAGTGCGCTGGCCAGCGCCCGCCGCGCCGCGGCGACCGCGGGGTCGTCCGGGCCGGCGATGGTGAACAGGGAGAGCAGATGCCGGCGGACCGTCTCCCGGTCGTCGCCTGCGACCCGGCGGATCAGGTTGACCAGGCGGTTGTACCCCTGCTCCGCCTGCCCGGAGATCACTTCGACGTCGGCGGCGAGCAGCTGCGCGGCCACGTTGTCCGGGGCCTGCTGCGCGGCCGCGAGCGCCGCCGCCCGGTCCACCCCGGCGACCCGGCGGTACAGCGCCACCTGGGCCAGGCCGGACTCGGCCGCGGCGTCCGCCGGGCTCTCCGCCAGGATCTTCTTGTACGCCTGCTCGGCGGCGTCCAGGTCGCCGCTCATCAGCGCGTCGTCGGCGGAGGTCAGCCGCGGGTCCTCGGCCTTGGTCACCGTGACGCCGGCGGCCTTGAGCACCGCGTCCAGCCACTGCCGGACCTGCGTCTGCGGCACCACCCCGGAGAACGCGTCGACCGGCTGGCCGCCCACGATGGCGTAGACCAGCGGGATCCCCTGCACCCGGAACATCTGGGCCAGCCGCGGGTTGGCGTCGACATCCACCTTGGCCAGCACCCACGCGCCGCCGTCCTCGACGGCGAACTTCTCCAGGATCGGAGACAGCTGCTTGCACGGCTGGCACCACTCCGCCCAGAAGTCGATCACTACCGGGGTGGTGAGCGAGCGCTCCAGTACCTCCGTCTGGAAGGTGGCCTCGGTGACGTCGATGACGGCGACCCCGCCGCCGGTTGCTGCCTGCTTGGCCGCGGGCCCCTCCGGCCGGCGGGCGGCGCCGGCGGGCGAGGCCGGCGCGGCCGAGCCGTTGCCGGTCTGCCCCTGGCTCGGGCGGGCCGCCGGCTGCGCCGCCCGCAGCGCGCTGAGGTCGACCGCGCCGCGGGTGAAGATCGAGGGAGTGGTCCGTGGATCGCTCATGGTTCTCTAGTCTGGCACGCCTGGTGACGCTGCCGGCGTAGCTGGCCGATCGGCGGTTCCAGCGACAAGGTTCACGGTGCCGTCCACGTAGTCGACGGCGAACAGGGTCCCCGGCGGAAACTCCCCCAGCACCTCCGGCGGCAGCTGGAT
>JADGHA010000619.1 GCA_019689695.1 Micromonosporaceae bacterium
GATCGGAGTGCCGTCGCCCGCGAGCAGCAGTGCGCCGGCGTCGTGCGGGCCGTCCGGGTACGTCATCCGGTAGAGGGTCGGATCGTCCGCCCCTTTGCGCAGCTTCCACAGCGCGACGGTGGAGCGTCGCTCGCTGTTGGCGGGACTGTCCCCGATGTCGGCGACCCAGATCGTGCCGTCCGCGGTCTGCGTCACATCCTCCGGATCACGGGAGGAGTAGCCGATGGCCTTCTTGACCTTGCACTTGCTGTCCAAGAAGAAGAACTCGTCGTGACGGCCACTGGCGTCGTTGACCACCACGTAGCCGCTGCCGGACGCCACCATGCCGGAGATCGCGGTGAGCCGCTCATCGGTGATCGTGCAGACGGTCTTGGCCGGTGCGGCCTTGGCCGCGACCCGCGCCGCCGCCGCGCCAGGCGCCGGCGCCCACGCCGCCACCCCGAGGCCCCCGACCACGGTCACCAGCACCGGAACCGCCAACGCGACACGATCCATCGGGCCAGTGTCGCATGCCCAGCTGGATCGCGGTGTTCCGCGGCGATCACGGCCGTGGGCCGGGCGTCGCCGCCCGCAGGTCAGCCGCCGGACAGCGGGGTGGCCAGGTACGGCGCCAACTCGGCCGCCAGGCCTTGATCGACCCGCACGTGCAGCTCGGTGCCGTCCGCGGTGTGCCGCGTGGCGAGCACCTCGCCGCGCTGGTGCACACGGGCAACCAGGTCGCCGCGGTCGTACGGCACGCGTACCCGGACCTCCACCGCCGGGCGCGGCAGCAGCCGCTCGATGGCTGCGCGCAGCTGCTCGATGCCGGCGCCGGTGCGGGCGGAGACGAAGACCGCTTCCGGCCACTGGCGCTTGAGTCGAAGCAGGGTCTCCTCGCCGGCCGCGTCGGTCTTGTTGACCACCAGCAGCTCGGGCAGCCGGTCCGCGTGCACCTCGGCGAGCACCTCGCGGACCGCCCGGACCTGCTCGGCCGGGTCGGGGTGCGTGCCGTCCACCACGTGCAGCACCAGGTCCGCGTCGCCGATCTCCTCCAGGGTGGACCGGAACGCCTCGACGAGCTGGTGCGGCAGGTGCCGGACGAACCCGACGGTGTCGGAGAGGGTGTAGACCCGCCCGTCCGCGGTCTGCGCGCGCCGGGTGGTCGGGTCCAGGGTGGCGAACAGCGCGTCCTCCACGAGTACGCCCGCCCCGGTGAGCCGGTTGAGCAGGCTGGACTTGCCGGCGTTGGTGTAGCCGGCGATGGCCACGCTCGGGACCGCACGGCGCCGCCGGCCGGCGCGCTTGGTGGTGCGGACCGTCCGCATCGCGTTGATGTCCCGCTTCAGCCGGGAGATCCGGGCCCTGATGCGTCGCCGGTCGGTCTCCAGCTTGGTCTCACCGGGGCCGCGCAGGCCGACGCCGCCGCCGGCCCCGCCGGCCCGGCCACCGGCCTGCCGGCTGAGCGCCTCGCCCCAACCACGCAGCCGCGGCAGCAGGTACTGCAGCTGCGCCAGCTCGACCTGGGCCTTGCCCTCCCGGCTCTTGGCATGCTGGGCGAAGATGTCCAGGATCAGCGCGGTCCGGTCGACCACCTTGACCTTGATCGCCTGCTCCAGGTTGCGCAGCTGGCCCGGGGACAGCTCGCCGTCGCAGACCACGGTGTCGGCGCCGGTGGCCAGCACCACGTCACGCAGCTCGCCCACCTTGCCGCGGCCGATGTAGGTGGCCGGGTCCGGCCGGCCGCGGCGTTGGATCAGACCCTCCAGCACCTGCGATCCAGCGGTCTCCGCGAGCGCGGCCAGCTCGACCAGGGAGTTCTCCGCGTCGTTGATCGTGCCCTCGGTCCACACACCGACCAGCACCACGCGCTCCAGGCGCAGCTGGCGGTACTCGACCTCGGTGACGTCGTGCAGTTCGGTGGAGAGCCCGGCGACCCGGCGCAGCGCCTGCCGCTCCTCAAGCTCCAACTCGCCAGCGGTCCCCGTGGTCGGTTCGTCGAACTCCGGTCCGAAGTCCGGTCGATTCCGCAATGTCCATCTCCCTGGGCCGCTGGTGGCGTACTGGTCCATGGTGACATGCCGCCCCGGCCCTCGCACTCAAGTTGCGCCGCGGCTCGGGCGGGCGCGAAGGCGGGTCGGAGGTGGTACCGGGCGGGGCGCGAAGGCGGGTTGGGGGGGTAGTACCG
>JADGHA010000620.1 GCA_019689695.1 Micromonosporaceae bacterium
CCCTCCATCAGACCCTCACGTCCCGGGCGGCCCGGTAGAAGTCCTTCCAGCCGTCCCGCTCCCGGACCACGGTCTCCAGGTACTCCCGCCACACCACCTGGTCGGAGACCGGATCCTTGACCACCGACCCGACGATGCCGGCGGCCACGTCCACCGGGCGCAGCCGGCCGTCGCCGAAGTGCGCGGCCAGCGCCATCCCGTTGGTCACCACGGAGATCGCCTCCGCGGTGGAGAGCGTGCCGCTGGGCGACTTGAGCTTGGTCCGCCCATCCTCGGTCAACCCGTTGCGCAGCTCCCGGAAGACGGTCACCACCCGGCGGATCTCGTCCACCGCCGGCGGCAGCTCGGGCAGCTCCAACGCCCGCCCCAGCTGGGCCACCCGGCGCGAGACGATCTCCACCTCCTCGTCGATGCCGGCCGGCACCGGCAGGACCACCGTGTTGAACCGGCGCCGCAGCGCCGAGGAGAGCTCGTTGACGCCCCGGTCACGGTCGTTCGCGGTGGCGATCACGTTGAACCCCTTGCGCGCCTGCACCTCGTCGTTGAGCTCCGGGATCGGCAGCGTCCGCTCGGACAGCACGGTGATCAGCGAGTCCTGCACATCCGACGGCATCCGGGTCAGCTCCTCCACCCGGGCGATCCGGCCCTGCGCCATCGCCCGCAGCACCGGACTGTCCACAAGGGCCGCCCGGGACGGGCCCTCGGCCAGCAGCCGGGCGTAGTTCCACCCGTACCGGATGGCCTCCTCCGGCGTCCCCGCGGTGCCCTGGACCAGCAGCGTCGAATCCCCGCAGATCGCCGCGGCGAGGTGCTCGGAGACCCAGGTCTTGGCGGTGCCCGGCACGCCGAGCAGCAGCAGCGCCCGGTCGGTGGTGAGGGTGGCCACCGCCACCTCGATGAGCCGCCGGGGCCCGACGTACTTCGGCACGATCGGCGTGCCGTCGGCCGCCACCCCGCCGAGCAGGTAGGTCACCACGGCCGCCGGCGACAGCCGCCAGCCGGGCGGGCGCACCCGGTCGTCGCCTGCGGCCAGCGCGGCCAGCTCGTGGGCGTACTCGTCCTCGGCATGCCGCCGCTGCACGGCCCTCTCGGGCTCGGTCATGCTAGCTCCTCGAGCATCTCCTGTCGGTACTTCAACGTCATGGCGAGCCGTTCCAGCGGGGCCAGCGCCGGGTCGTCGGGCCGGGCCGTGCGCAGCCGCCCGGCGAGCGCCGCGGCGCGGGGTGCCTGGTCGGCGGGCAGGCGCAGCGCGGCCAGCTCGCACAGGCCGGCCACCCGCCAGCCGGCCGCGCGCTGGCCCAGCTGCCCGGCGAGCGCGGCGAAGACCGCCTCGGCGACGGCCGGCGGCCAGGGCCTCGGGCACAGCTCGAGCACATGCCCGACGCCGACCGCGTTCGCGTCGGCCAGCCCGCGGCGCAGCACCCCGGCCGCCCGGGCGGCCAGCTCCTGCGCCGGCAGCGCGTCGTAGAGCGCCTCGAGCAGCATCCGGTCCTCCGGGCGGCCCCGGGCCAGCACATCCGCGGTGAGCCGGTCCACCAGCGCGGCCGCCCACCGGGCATCGCGTTGCGCGGCCGCCGCCCGGGCCAGGCCCCGGCGCAGCGTCCCGGCCCACTCGTCGGCGACCCGCCGGCCCAGCAGCGCCTCGGGCTCGGGCCAGCTGGACAGTGGGGTACGCGCCAGGATCTCCTCCAGCCACCAGGCCCGCTCACCGACCCCGGCCGGCGGCTTCGGCGCCACGCCGTCGCGCCGCATGGCGCGGTCGCACTCCACCGGCGGGCGGATGCCGATGCGGCGTCCGCCGGCCAGGTCGACGCAGGCCGCCGCCCGGGCGGCCATCCGCCGGCCGTACCCGCTGCCGGGCAGCCGGCCGAGCAGGTCGAGCGCCACGTCGCGGACCTGCCGGCGCCGGTCGTCCAGCGCCCGCTCCAGCACCGGCTCGTCGGCAAGGGACAGTCCGATGCGGAAGGTGCCGAGCAGCGCCGCCCGGTCGTCCGGCGACTCGCCGTCCCAGGCCGCTTCCAGCAGCCGCCGCGCGCCGGCCGGGTCGTGCCGGCGCAGCCGGGCCAGGTAGGCCACCCGCTGCCCGGTGCTGCCCAGCTCCCACACGCGGCCCTCCGCCACCTCGGGCTCCGGCCGGCCTGCGGGCGACGCGTACGCCCAC
>JADGHA010000621.1 GCA_019689695.1 Micromonosporaceae bacterium
TGCCGGTGCTGCGGGAGGCTCCGGAGGCGTGCACCTTCGCCGACCGGTGCGGGTACGCCGACGACCTGTGCCGGTCCAGCCGGCCGGAGCTGGCGCCCGGGCCGGCCGGCCATCCGGTGCGCTGCTGGCATCCGCTCTCCGCGGCCGGCCCGGTCGCCGCGCTCACCGGGCGGGGGCCGCGATGACCCCCGCGCTCGAGGTCGTGGACCTGGTCAAGCACTTCGGGCCGGTGCGCGCGGTGGACGGGGTCAGCCTCCGGGTGGGAAGCGGTGAGGTGGTCGGCCTGGTCGGCGAGTCCGGCAGCGGCAAGAGCACGCTCGGCCGGTGCGTCACCAGGCTGGTGCCGGTCACCTCCGGCGAGGTGCGGATCAACGGCCGCGACATCGCCCGGCTGTCCCGGCGGGCGGTACGCCCGCTGCGGCGCGACTTCACCATCGTGTTCCAGGACCCGGCGTCCTCGCTGAACCCGCGGATGACGGTCGCCGAGATCGTGGCCGAGCCGCTGCGACTGCACCGCATCGGCACCCCGAGCGAGCGCCGGGAGCGGGTGCTCGACCAGCTGGACCAGGTGGGGCTGCGCCCGGAGGTGGCTCGCCGCTACCCGCACGAGCTCTCCGGCGGGCAGCGCCAGCGGGTGAGCCTGGCCCGTGCGCTGGTGGCGTCCCCGTCACTGCTGGTCGCCGACGAACCGACCTCGGCGCTGGACGTGTCGGTGCAGGCGTCGGTGCTCAACCTGATCAGCCGGCTGCAGGCCGAGCTCGGGTTCGCCTGCCTGTTCATCACCCACGACCTGGCCGCCGTGGAGTTCGTCGCCCAGCGGGTTGCGGTGATGTACCTCGGCAAGCTGGTCGAGGTGGCCGAACGCGAGCAGCTGTTCCGCGCACCGCTGCACCCGTACACCCAGGCGCTGCTCTCTGCGGCGCCCATCCCGGACCCGGTCGCGCAGCGGAACCGGCAGCGGATCGTGCTCTCCGGCGACATACCCAGTCCGGTCGACCCGCCGTCCGGCTGCCGGTTCCACACCCGCTGCCCGGTGGCGGTGCCCCGCTGCTCGGTGGAGGTGCCGCCGCTGCGCCAGGTGGCCGGCTCCCTGGTCGCCTGCCACCTGGCCGACGGTAGTCCTCAGTAGAGCGTCGCGCCGGCGCTCATCGACGCAGCGGGTCCGCGATTGCCACGACGGTGTACGGCGGGGTGCCCGGCGCCGTGTCGATCTGGCTGTTCACCACGTAGACCCGCCCATCCCGCAGCGCGAGGGTGCTGGGGGTGTCGAAGCGAGGATCGATCACCTTCGCCACCACGCTGCCCGCGGTGAGGTCGTCGTTGAGCCGTGCCACGTAGACGCCCTGGCCGTCCGGTGCCGCGTAGTTCAGGACGGCGTACACGGTCTTCCCGTGCAGCACGAGGCCGTCCGGGCCGAAGCTGGTGTCACCGAGATCGATGAGACTGGCGTGGCGGCTGGCCACGTCGACCCGGAACATGGCCTCCAGCCCCTGGGAGGCGACGACCAGGGTGCGGCCGTCGGGGGTGGCGTCGATGCCGTTGAGGAAGAAGAACTGCGGCGGCATGGCCGGCACCACCGGGCGTACGTCCAGCCACCGCTCCAGCTGCCCGATGTGGCCACCGTGCAGGCTGGCCCGCCACACCACGGCGTTGGTCGAGTCGGTGACGTACACCGCGTCCTTTGTGATCACCAGGTCGTTGAGGAACGGCTCCCCGACCGGACCGGCGGTCGCCGGCCGGTGCGCGACCAGCTTGCCGCCGGCACTGTATACGTCGAGGGCGGTGCGGCCGGCGACGAAGACCCGGCCGGACCGGTCAGGGTGGACGCCGGCCGCAAATGTGCGGCCCACCGCCGCCCCGGACGCGAACAGGTGCATCCGGGGGTTCCGGACGTTACCGGTGTAGACGTCGCCGGTGCCGTTGCTGGCGACGTAGATGGTGCCGTTGGGCGTGATGCCGATCCCTTCGGGCAGGAAGCCGGGCTCCTCCGACACCACGTAGGTGGACGGGCGCCGGCCGTCGGCGGAGCCCGCCGCGGCCGGGCTGGCGAGGCCGGCGGTGCCGAGCAGGGCGGCGACCGCGGCCACAGCGGTAAAGCGTGTTCTCACAGCAGGTCCCCCCGGAGACGTACTTCGGACCCGAACTACTTTGACAC
>JADGHA010000622.1 GCA_019689695.1 Micromonosporaceae bacterium
GGCCGGCGTCCGGCGAGCGGGCGCCGGCCCAGGCGGCCACCGTCAGCAAGACGAGCGCGGCCAGCAGCACCGCGGCGTTGCGCCGCAGTTGGCCGCTAACCTGCTCGGCGCCGGATTCGGGCTCGCCCGCCCCGGCCACGTCGGCTCCGGTGACGACCGGCTCGTCTATGTCCGCCTGGCCGTCAATCTGCCAGGAGAGTGTGGTCTGTTCCGCGGATTCGACCATCGGCCGGGCCACGACCAGCTCGTCGTCCGCCGGGAGCGGGACCACCAGGTGAACCGCCTCGGCGAGAATCCGCGCCGCCTCCTCGCTGGTCGGCCGGTCCTGCGGCCGCTTGGCCAGGCACCGCCGGCACAGCTCGAGCACCTCGGGCGGCACCTGCTCGGTGACCGCGCTGGGCAGCGGAGCCGGCTCGGCGAGCCGGTGCGCCCGCAGCATCTGGGTGGTGTTCATGATCGGCCAGGGCAGCCGCCCGGCGAGGGCCTTGTACAGCACGACGCCGAGCGCGTACACGTCGGTGGCCGGCTCGACCGGGCCGCCGTCCAGCCGCTCCGGCGCCAGGTAGGCCGGCGTGCCGAACAGGCTTCCGTCCGGGCAGGCGTCGCGCTCGCCGGCCAGTGCCGAGATGCCGAAGTCGACAACCTTGGCGCCGGTGCGGGTGAGCATCACGTTGGACGGCGTCACGTCCCGGTGCACGATCCCGTGCGCGTGCGCGGTCGCCAGCGCCGACGCCACCTGGGCGCAGGTGGCCACCGCGTCCTCCCAGGGCAGGCCGCCCTCGGCCAGCCGGGCGGACAGCGGCACGCCGTAGACCAGCTCCATCACCACGTACGGCACGCTTGTCCCGCTTGCCGCGACGGATTCGCCGTAGTCGTACACGGCGGTGATGTGCGGATGGCACAACCGCGCCACTGCCTGCGCCTCCACCCGCATCCGCTGGCCGACCGTCTCGTCCTCGGCGAACCGCGGGGTGAGCATCTTGACCGCGACGTCCCGGCCGAGTACCTCGTCGTGCCCGCGCCAGACCAGCGACATACCGCCTCCGCCCAGGCGCTCCACCAGCCGGTACCGGCCACCGAGCAGCTGCGCCTCACGCACGCCCGGATAGTTTCCCAGCCGGTTGCGATCTACACGCCGTCCGCGCCGTCACGGCTGGACGAGCAGCTGGTCCACCGGCGCGTAATCGTCGGTGAGCACCCGAGCGCCGCCGGCGAACGCGCGAACCCGATCGCCGGCGAGCAGCTCGATCCGGCCATGCGTGGAGGTGGCGGCCAACCGGGCGCGCAGCGGCTCCAGCGGCAGCGGCGAGTCGGAGGCGACCACCACGAAGTTGGCGCCGGCCTGGCCGCGGGCCTGCGGCGCCAGCGCCTGCGCGGTGGAGACCACGGCCACGTGGTCGAAGACGGCTGCCACGGTGGCCAGCTCCGCGCGCAGGAACCGGTCCGGCGGGTAGTCGATGATGTTCAACACGTACACCCCGCCCGGTCGCAGCACCCGGCGGACCTCAGCGGTCAGCTCGCGGGTGGCCAGGTGCCAGGGCACCACCAGGTACCCGAAGGCGTCGCCGATGACCAGGTCCCGGCTCGCCGAGGGCTGCCTGGCCAGCCCGACCCGGGCGTCGCCGACGACCACCCGCAGCTTGGGCCCGGTACGCAGGCCGAGCCGCGCCCGGTCCAGCGCGACCAGCTCGCCGTCCAGCTCCAGTACCAGGTTGTCGCTGCCGGGCCGGGTGGCGGCGAGGTAGCGCGGCAGCGTGAAGCCACCGCCGCCGAGGTGCAGCGCCCGCACCGGCTGGGCCGCCGGCGCGAGGACGTCGGCCACCGCGCCGATCCATTGCGTGTACGCGAACTCCAGGTGTCGCGGGTCGGCGAGGTCGACGTACGAGTGGCGGGCGGAGTTGAGCCACAGCACCCGGCCGGTCGGCCGGCCGGGATCGGTGGTGACGGTGGCGCAGTGGTACGCCGTCTCCACGTCGCAGGGGTTCGGCGCGAGCGCGGTGAGTGCGGTGCCGGCCAGCCCGAGCACCGCCAGCGCCGCCCCGGCCCGTCCGCGCCGTCCCGAGGTGCCGCGGACGCCGGCCACCACCCGCAGGTAGATCGCGAGGCCGAGCCCGCCCGCCCCGAGCAGCCCGGCCAGGCCGAACATGATGAC
>JADGHA010000623.1 GCA_019689695.1 Micromonosporaceae bacterium
TCGGAGTTTTGTATAAGAGACAGGGTCAGGTGTGGAGGAGGGTGCGGGTGGCGTCCCAGCCCTCGACCGCCGGGTCCAGGGTGTCCAGATCCGCCGGACCGCGGATGCGCCGCCATCCGGGCGCCGCGACTACCCCGGTAGGGCTGGGCGCGGCCTTGCGTAGCGCCACCGGGCTGCCCTGGTCGAGGTCGAGATCGGGCAGCCAGTCGGGTGCGGGTAGGCGGGCCGCGATGCCGAGCAGTCCCGCCGGCGCACCGGCGGAGGTCGCGGGGGCGACCGCGAGCGGACGGGTGGTCAGCGGGCGAAGCAGCTTGGCGACGAGCAATCCGGGCAGGTCGGGCGCGTCCGCCGCGAGCACCGCCGCCTGGTCGAACCCGTCCGCGGCGGCGGCCGCGAACGCTGCCCGTGGCGTGGGCGCCGGCACTTCGTACACCGGCATGGTGGGCCAGGCCACGGCGGAGGCGAGCGCGCGGTCGGCGGCCGTGACGGCGATCGCCGGCTCCACCTCGGCCAGCGTGGCGAGCAGGTCCACCACGTCCTCGGCCAGGGCGGTGCGCCAGGCGACCGGGTCGATCCCGGGCGGGTGCCAGGGCACCGGGACAAGCAGGGCGATGACGGCGCGGTGGACCATATCCGAAGTCTCGCTCCTCGCCATGGGACGCGCGGAAACGGCCGGTCAGTCCTCGACCAGGGCCAGGCCGGCGGCGGCCGAGATGCCCTCCAGGTAACCCCGCGCCCGCTCGGACCTCGGGTAGCGACCGACCAGCTCCCAGAACCGGCCGTTGTGGTTGGGCACCAGGAGGTGGGCCAGCTCGTGCATCAACACGTAGTCGATGACCCAGTCCGGCATGTCCTGGATGCGGTTGGAGATGCGGATGGTCCGGTCGGCCGGGGTGCACGAACCCCACCGGCCGTTCTGGTTGTCCACCCACCGCACGCTGACCGGGGAGGCGGCCGGACCGAAATCGGCGAGGTAGCGCGTGATCAGGCGCCTGGCCCGGGCCTGGAGCGCATTGTCGGTCCGGTGGCCCCGCTGCTCGCGGGCGGCGAGCCGGGCCAGCATCCGGTCCACCCACTCGTTCTCCTCGGCCCGGGAGAACTGGTCCGGTATGAGCACGACCACCCGCTCGCCGTCCCGGTAGGCGGACACGGTCCGCCGCCGGCGCCGACTGCGCCGCACTTCAACGACCGGCTTCCGCGTGCTGGCCATTACCGCACCAGCCCGATCTCCAGGTCTGTAGCGCAGGAATCGGACCGCGACGCCCGCCCGGCGATGGTCGCGGAGCGGGACCTGTCAGCGTCCCACCTATCACCCACGATGGGCACGCTAGCGGGCAGGCGCCAGGGTGCCGCAAGAGTCGGGCCAACTCGAGTAGCCCGAAAAGCGGCTTTCGCTCCTGTTTCGCCGTGAAAATTCCTGGGTCAGAGGGGGAAGTCGTCGTCTCGCGACGGCAACCGACGCACCAGCAGCCGGTGGCCAGACACCGGTGACGATCACCAGCTGCCCCGGCCATCTGCCGGCCGGTTCGGCGTGTCCCAGCGAATCTGCCCTGGCCAGCACGGCACGGCAGGCACACTCACCACGTCGGCTCACCCGTCCACGCAGGCACTATGCCGGCTGGACAGGCATAGAGCCGGTTCAACTGGACAGGCATAGAGCCGGTTCAAGAAGGGCACCACCCAGACCTGGGTCGGGGTCCGCGGTCACGACGGTCGTGGCCGCGCCAAAGACCGCCCACCGGGGGAGCAGCCGCGCTCGGTCACCACGCCGGGCGAGGATCGCAACGGCGGGAGGACAGGAGGAGGGCACCGTGGCCGAGACGTACAACGGCTACTGCGTCAAGTGCAAGGAGAAGCGGGACTTCGAGGGCTCCGTCGCGGTTTCCAAGACCGGGATGCGGATGGCCAAAGGCAAATGCCCGGTGTGCGGTACGACCGTCAACCGCATCCTCGGGAAGGCCTGACCCGTCACGGGGAAGGCCCGACCCTCACCGGGAAGGCCTGACCCGTCACGAAGCCGGGTCCCGGGGCGAACAGGCCCCGGGACGCCAGGGCCTGACCGGCCACGGGGCCGGCGGGCCGCCCCCCCCCCCCCCCCCCGGGGGGGGGGGGGTTGGACACCAAGCGGATTTTGGGG